>NZ_JBFRGA010000005.1:0-65024 GCF_052115105.1 Chryseobacterium sp. 2TAF14 | reverse complement strand
AGGTCTTATTCCGGGGTATGGAGGCACCCAAAGACTTCCAAAATTAGTAGGAAAAGGAATTGCCAATGAAATGATTTTCTCAGCAAAAATGATTCCTGCACAAAAGGCAAAAGAAATTGGTCTGGTCAATGAAGTTTTCCCTATTGGTGAGCTTCTTGCTAAAACAGAAGAATTGGCAAAAACAATTGCTAATAATTCTCCAATGGCAATTTCACGCGCTATTAAAGCAACTAATCTGTCTGATACAGATAAAGGTTTTGAAACCGAAATTAAATATTTCGGAGAGCTTTTTGAATTAGAAGACAAAAAAGAAGGAGTTTCTGCTTTTATTGAAAAAAGAAAGCCGAATTTCTAATATCTTTATCACAAATTATTTCGAAAAAACCGATGCAGATGTATAATAAGTTTGATAAAGCTTATCTAAAAATGGCTCAGGAGTGGGCAAAACTTTCCTACTGCAAAAGAAAACAGGTAGGAGCTCTTATCGTAAAAGATAGGATGATTATTTCGGATGGTTACAATGGTACTCCATCAGGATCTGAGAACTGCTGTGAAGACGAAACGGGCAAAACCCATTGGTATGTTTTACATGCAGAAGCAAATGCAATATTGAAATTGGCAGGTTCTACGCAATCTGCACGTGGTGCAACACTGTATCTTACCTTATCGCCCTGTAAAGAATGCAGCAAACTGATTCTACAGGCAGGAATTTCAAAGTTGGTTTACATTAATGCTTACTCGGATGATGAAGGAATTGCCTTTTTAAAAGAACATCGGATTGAAATAATACAGGTTTCAGAAAATGAGTTAAATAATTAAAAAAACACAACACAATGACTTGGGATGAAAAAATTAAAGATTTCGAAATCTTTCTGCGCTTTGAAAGAAACTTTTCAGAAAACACACTAGATGCGTATATCCGCGACATCAAAAAACTTAAAGACTTTGCTGTAGGAGACCTCGAAAATACGGGTCCTGAAAAGATTACTTTTGATAATCTTCAGGAATATATTTTCAAATTGTCTAAACAGAAATTCAGCGAGCGGTCACAAGCAAGATGGATCTCTTCCATCAAAGCTTTTTTCAAGTATCTGCTGGAAGACGAAATCCGTAATGATAACCCTTCAACACTATTGGAAGGGCCGAAATTGGGTCTGTATCTTCCCGATACATTRAGTCTTGCAGATATCGAAAGAATTATAGATGCGATTGAAAGAAGCTCTGATCTGGGCAAAAGAAATCACTGCATCATCGAAGTGCTTTATGGGTGCGGACTGCGGGTTTCTGAATTGATTGATATTAAAATTTCTAATATCAACTTTAAAGAAAATTACATTAAAGTTATCGGAAAAGGAAACAAAACACGTTTTGTACCTTTAGCACAGTACACCGCAAAGCTTCTGAAAGAATACATCGCTGAAGTACGTTCGAAAACCAAAATAAACAAAAAACATGAAGACATCCTTTTCCTTAACAGCAGAGGAACGTCAATGTCCCGTGTAATTGTATTTATTATTATCAAAGAATTGACTGATAAAGCGGGAGTAAGCAAGAAAATTTCGCCGCACACCTTCAGACATTCTTTTGCGACGCATCTGTTACAAAACGGAGCAGATCTGCGTTATATCCAGGAAATGTTGGGGCATTCCAGTATTACAACAACAGGAATTTACACCCATTTAAAAACAGAAGAACTTCGGGATGTGATATTAAATTATCACCCGAGAAACTCTAATATTATTTAATGAAAATATTAAAATTTTGTCCGAACTGCGGAAACGAAACCCTCAATTGGGACGGAGAAAAAAAATGGAGCTGCACTCAGTGCGGCTTCAATTTGTATAATAATGTTGCCGGAGCTGTTGCTGTAGTGATCCGCTGTGGAGATGAAATTTATTTAACCCGAAGAAATCAGGAGCCCAAAAAAGGTAAACTAGATTTGGCAGGAGGATTTGTAGATCCGAAAGAAAGCGCAGAAAATACTTGTAAGAGAGAACTTTTTGAGGAGCTTCAGCTTGAAATAGACATTAAAAATCTAAAGTATTTAACCAGTCTACCCAATGTTTACCAATACAAAGAGATTGATTATAATACGATCGATTTGTTTTACGAATATAGTGTTTCGGAAAAGTTTGAAGTGAATATCGCATTATCTGAGATTTCAGAAACACAATGGGTTTCTATTTCAGAAATTAATCTCGACGATATCGCTTTTGATTCTCAGAAAAAATTCTTTGAAGCGTATTTAAAGAGATCTTAATATTAACTTGAACTCGGAAAAAATAATTTGCTCCATAAGAGCAAGACCTTTATAGAAAATTACACAAAAAATTGAGCTCCGTAGGAGCGAAACTTCCTCTGCAGACTTTTAAATTTTACTGTTTTATCCCGATTTTAAATAAAACACTTAGTATTTCTTAGAATCTAAAATTGCTTTAAAATAATTACTTAGAATCAGCCTTTCTTCTTTTGACAGGTTGGCTTCGTCATGGTAAATAATATAAGCCGGCATCGGCATAACTTTATTATCAATCGTCTGAATCGATTTTTTAAGCATATTCTGCTTTAGATCTTTATTGTATGTTTCCCAAACTGAGAAATTAAGATGTTTTCTTCCATCATTCACATGGCTTTTAACCGACCACGAAAACGGAGCAATATAAGCGTATTTAGGATAAACCGTTTCATCAGAATGACAATCGTAGCAAGCGTTTTTTAGTAACGCAATAGCTTTTGGAGGGGTATTTTCAACCTTAACAAAATTTTTTGTCTGATCTACAGGCTTATTTACTTTATCGACCGGAATAAACTGAATAAGCGCAAAACCTAACAGACACCAAAAAAAAATCTTTTTAAACTTCTGCATTATCTTCTTAATTCAAGATTTCTGTTCGTTCCTCTTGTCCCGGAATTATTATTCTGGAAAGAATTGTTGGTTGGGTTTGTTGGTGATTTAGTGTCATCAGATTTATTTTTTGATGAACTTGGCGCTGTTCCAAATTTACTGATATCAAGCACTCTTGGATCTTTCAGATCCCAGGTTTCCTTTGAAGTCCATAAAGGTCGGATAATCGCAGTTTTATAGTAAGTATAAGAATCTTCTGCAAAAGTAGAATTTTCAAAATCTGCAGGATCCCAATATCCGTTTTCGTTGTTATCTACCAAAATCCGGACAATATATTCTGCAGGCTTCAACACATCGAAAGTAACAGAATTTCCGCTCGTATATTTCTGGTAAATCGGCTTTTCTGAAGAATCTAAAAGCTGCAGCCAGTATTTTGTAGTTGGCGCATTTTGAAGTATCACTTCCAAAAGTCCATAATTTTCAATCTTATCGATTTCAAAATCGAAACGTTTCGATTCTGCATTTTTTTCATAATAAGAAGAAACGGTTGTTTTTGGAATCGTCAACTGATATTTTTTCCCAGAAACAAAATCTGAGGTAATCAAAATCTGATAAGGATTAGTCTCTGATATTTTAGCCGTGAAAGGCTGTACGGTCGTACTGTCAATCTTCAGCGTCCATTTTTCAGGATCAATTTTATCGATAATATAAGTAGATGAAATTTTGAAATCAGTTTTTGGAGGTAATAATGAGCCGCCGTTTTCACTAATAACATCCATTACATTTTTTTTATTTTGCTTATAAAAAATAGTAACAGTATCTTGCTTTGATGCAGTGTCGTAGCTGAACYCAAGCTTTTCGTTTACCGTTTGACCAACATCGCTTTTTACAGCATCAAACCAAATCTTTACCGAATCAGATTTAGGCTTGTGAGTTACTTTAATGTCTTTCAGTTTCTCGCTTACCGCAAGTACTTTTACTTCTTCCGGATTTCCTTCAAAAGTCATCAAAACTCCGCCCGGCATTTCTTTTAATTCAGGATTTTTAAAAGCTTTTTTAGACGGAAACAATTTTAAATTTAATCCGGAAATAGATTTTTCTACGACAACAGTGTCTTTTTGAAAGGCTATTTTTTCTTTCCCGGGATTGTAAATGGAGTTTTCGTTGTCATCATCAAAAGCAATAATCCTGTATTTTCCTTTGGCAAGATAATTCAGCTCATAATAACCGTCGTCGTCTACTTTTGTGATGTAATATGGCTTTTGTTTATAATCCATGCTGTCTTTCAACTGGTAAAGACCAACCACCATTTTATTGTCTGCGCTACTTTTCTTCTTTAAAGCTAATGCATCTGAAACCTCACCGCTTATGTATAAATCGTCGAGTTTTTCGCCCGTAGAAAAAGCAAAATTGTAATATCTCAACACGTTGCCTTCACTGTTATCAGCTATTGCATTTCCAAAATTGAAATTATACGTTGTGTTTGCCTGCAAAGTATCTTTCCATTGAATGATCAAATATTTATTGGCAATATTTGAAGGAAGAACTCTATTATATTTTATTGGCGGAGAAATATTAAGGTTTTTACTGACTTCCTTTAAAGTAATGTATTCATTAAAATCAATCCTCAGTTCTTTGATGTCTCTTCTTACATTTACTCTTGAAGAATCTATATTTGAACCGATAGCCTGAGGAGCCAAAGTATCTTTAAGACCTCCGATTGGCGAGCCTACTCTTGCACAAGACTGTACGAGAACCCCGATAATGAATAAAAGAAGAAATCTTTTCATGAAAATATTTGAGCAAAAATAAACATTATTCTCCAAAAACTTCAGTTGTTGTTTTCAAAGTGTCCTGATTATCATTCATAATGCTGTGAAGTTTATCTTTCTGTGGCGGAAAATCTTCAAAAAGACCAGACAAAGCCAAAGCCGAATAAACTCTTCCCGAATATTTATTCCCGATCGCAATAATGGTAACTTTTGATTTTAAAAGATGCGCAAAAACTGAATTTGTACCGTGCCACCAACCGTTGTGATACGTTAATTTTTCTCCGTTATCAAAAATTTTCATCCTAAAACCTAAACCGTAATTGTTCTGACCTGCTTTTTCGTTACTGTAAGGCGTAAAAATCATTTGCATCAATTCGGGCTTCAAAAAATCTTTAGAAAACATCGCTTTAGAAAAATTATAAAGATCCCTTGGTGTGGTGTAAACGTTTTTATCGCCATAAATAAGGTCTAATCGGTCTAAAGGATACAGCCTGTTTCCACCATAGTAAAAAGATTGGGAAGCAGTAGGAATATCTTTTTCCTGAAAAATATAAGTATTCTTCATTTTCAGCGGTGTGAAAACCATTTCTTTCATTGCCTGCGGAAAAGGAGTTTTAGTAATCTTTTCAATCAATAAAGCCAAAAGCGCATAGTTGGTATTGCAATACATAAAACCAGTATCGGTATCTCTCGCCAATTCAGGTTTGTATTTAATGATCATATTTAAAACATCCTGATTGGTGATGTAAGTTTTGGAAAGTTCTGCAGGAGCCGGCTGAATTTTAGTAATAAAATATTCGTATTTCGGAAGTCCGCTTCTTTGATCTAATAAAGTCTGAACCGTCACGTTAGGATAAGGAAATGAAGGAAAAAACTGTGTAAGATGATCAGTAAGCTTTATTTTTCCGGCTTCAATCAACTTCATCATTGCCATTGCCGTCATTGTTTTTGAAACAGATGCAACATGAAGCGGCGTATTTTTATCAATAGGATTTTGATTTCCTTCTCTGGCAAAACCACGGTAATTTTCGTATAGAATATCATCGCCTTGCGCCACAAGAAAACTTCCGCTCAAGTCGCCTCTTTCCCAAACTTTTTTGTAATATTGATCGATATAGCTTGCCGCATACTTTTTATCAACCAAATTAAATTTTCCATCTGCAAAAACTTTGCTTAGATCTACATTTCCGTAATTGGGAAGATTGGTAGTAGGTTCTGCAGGTGCATTGCCGTTTTCAGATTTTTTTTTACAGGAAAAAAGGAATAGAAATATCGTGATTACAAATAAAAGGATAGGCTTCTTCATGAGTTCAAAAAAATGAACGGCAATTTAATAAAACTCAGTTCAAATATGAAAAGGCGGTTGTCAATTATGAATTATTTAACATAAAAATTCACACACCAAAAGAGTAATCAAATCCGTTTGTTTTGGACTAACAAAATGCAGCAATAATTTTATCTACAATCACCTGCGCCAGTTTTTCTTTGCTTTGATACGTCCAGCCTGCGATATGTGGTGTTACAATCACTTTTTCAGAGTTTAAAAGATAAGTTAGATCTTCATTATCAGCTTCAAGATTTTCAAAAGATGATTTTTCGTACTCCAAAACATCGAGACATGCGCCTTTTACTTTTCCAGATTTCAATGCTTCAACTAAATATTTCGTTTCGACATTTTTTCCTCTTGCGGTATTAACGAAATAGAAATCATTTTTCATTTCATTAATAAATTTTGAATCAATTAAATAATGAGTTTCATCTGTTAAAGGAATATGTAAGCTTAGAACCTCAGCTTTTTCTTTTAATTCTTCCAAAGAAACCTGCGTTGCAAACTCATCTGAAAGATCGGGAAGAATATCGTGAAAAATCACTTTGCAGCCAAATCCTGAAAGCCTTTTCGCAGTGGCTTTTCCCATGTTTCCATAACCGATAAGACCAACTGTTTTTCCTAATAATTCATCACCACGGTTTTCTTCACGCAGCCATATTCCCTTTTTTACTTCATTTGAAGCGATGAAAAGACGGTTCATTAAAATAAGCAACATTCCGACAACATGTTCAGCAACAGAATCTCTGTTTCCTTCAGGAGAATTAATTAATTGAATCCCCAACTTTTCAGCAACAGGAATATCTATGTTTTCCATCCCTGCTCCTACTCTTGCAATGAATTTCAGATTAATTCCTTTTTCTAAAAAATTTTTATCCAAAGGAATTCTGCTTCTGATAATTACCCCATCATAATTTTGAATTTTACCACAAACCTCATCGTAGGAAGAGGTAAAATCTTCTTCCAGAATGAAGTTCTTCGCTAAAAGCTGATTGGTAATGAGGGGATGATTTTTATCTAATAATAAGATCTTCATTTTTGTAACTTACATTTAAAAATAAACGGAAGAAAAATTCTTCCGTTATAAATTATTGTTCAATTTCTCCTGCGAATAGCTTCTTCAACTCTACAGAATCCGTCGGTTTCATTCTTCCTGAAAGAATCAGTGATAATTCTTTTCTTCTTAATGCAGCAGCGAACCTCTCTTTTTCAAGCTCGGTTTCCGGCTCCATCTGAGGAATCGGAATCGGGCGGTTAAACTCATCAACCGCAACGAAAGTATAAATTCCTTTATTGGTCTGAATTTTTCTCTGATTGATTGGATCATCCAACCAAACATCCACATAAATTTCCATAGAAGTTCCGAATGCACGGGAAACTTTAGACTCCATTACCACAATTCCGCCTTCGGGAATCGGGTGGTCAAACGAAACGTGGTTTACCGATGCTGTTACTACTCTTCTTTCGCAGTGTCTTGTTGCTGAAATCGATGCACAACGATCCATTCTTGCCAACAATTCACCTCCAAAAAGATTTCTCAGCTGATTGGTATCATTGGGAAGTACGATATTGGTCATAACCGTCAGAGAATCTGACGCTTTTTTTATTTTTGCCATTTTGATTTACTTTTTTTGGAATTGGGTTTCCAAGTTTTTGCAGCCTGTTTTATTGAATCTTTTCGTAGAGAATCTGCTTTAAAAGCTTTTACAGAATCTGCTCTTTTTATCTGCGCCGAATCTACTTTCACCGGCATTTTCTTTTCAATTCTTTTGGTTTTAGTCTGTACCGAAACATCATCAAAAGATTTTTTCCCGAAGAGAAATTCTTGTTGAGTATATCCTAAATACAATATTCCTAAAACCGGGATAATGAAAAGAAAAATCCACAGAATCGATTTATTAAATTTAAAATCTTTCTCTTTGTTTACCGGACTCTCGAAAGAATCACCCTCATTAATATCAGAAAAACGAATTTCTTCCAAACCATAAAAATCAGGATGATCAGATTCCAAACGGTTTCCTTTGAAATGAAGTTCTCCGTCTTCAACAAAAACAGTTCCTAAATTCTGAATCTCCAAAACCTGTTCTGCCTGAAGCTTTTTCTTCCAAAAATCGGTCTGAATCTGCAATTCATTTTCAGCCGCTTCTTTTGAAATAGATTTTTTATTGCTGATAAAACCTATCAGATCATCAGATGAAACCTGATAATCGGAATGGAAGGCAATTTTTGAAGAAGGCGGAAGAATGCTTCCGTTTTCTGAGTTGATGACTGCTTTAGAATTTTCCAGAGAAAATACACCAAACTTCGGAACGGTAACGGTTCCAAATTGTTTCAAATAGTCTAAAATGTAAGCTGAAATATTCATTTGGTGGCAAATTTATGACTTTTTAGTGACTTTCTGAAGATTTGTTTGAAGCTTATATGATTGATTAACTTTCCTAGTGATTGCACAGATTTTTTTTATTTAAAATAAATTTTAAGTTTTTAAAAAGGATTAAATTAATGAATCTTCAAATTCTTTAGACACATTCGCATGAAACCTTGTTCATAAAACCTTGACAAGGTGATTTTAAGAATTACTTGTAGTTTTCAGGTCAACAACATTGATTAAATGTTTAATTTAAAATAAAAAAGACTGCCGAAGCAGCCTTTAAAAAATTCAATCTGAACTTTACCTGAATATATTGATATGAATGGTGTTAATTTTAATTATTGAACTTTCCAGCTGATGCCAAACATAAAATTGGTTCCTGCCTGAGAAAAATAAACAGGACCGTTGTAAACGTAACCGTTGTTTACATATTTCTGGTCGAAAATATTATTCACCAAAAGCTTTAAAGCAACTTCATGTTTTGCAATTTTAAAGTCATACTGCGCATTAAAATCCGTCAAAAGATAATCTTTTAGTTGTAAATCTGCCGTTTCTGTATTATCCAGATATTGTTTTCCGACATACTGATTCATCAAAGAGAACTGGAAGTTTTTAGTAGGATTAAATTTCAGGCTTAAATTCGCAATCAAGTTCGGAGAAAAAGAGATTTCTGTATTTCCCAAATTATTTACTCCACTTTCATTTTCAACTCTGAAATCAAGGTTTCTGTTCTGGCTTACACTCACATTTCCGGAAATCTCCCATTGTTTTGAAAGCCTTGCCAAAGCTCCCACTTCAACACCTCTTCTGTAACTTTTACCGGAATTGGTTCTGATAAATTCGCCGATGTTGCTAATCTGCCCGTTTAAAACCAACTGATTCAGATAATACATATAATAAAGATTGGCTGTAAAAGCTACTTTACCAAACTGCTTTTCAATTCCCGCTTCAAAATCGTGAAGCTTTTCTGATTTTACATCATTGTTTGATATTAAATCATCACGATTCGGTTCACGTTGTGCGTGTGCGTAAGACAAGAAAACTTTTCCGTTTCCTAATTTATAATTGACTCCCGCTTTTGGGTTAAAAAATAACCAGTTTTTATTCAGATTAGCACCTTCGCCATCGCCTTCCATTAAGATTTTTGTATCATAATCGATGTTTCTCAACTGAAGATCTCCGAAAAATTCAAAATCATTTAATTTGATTAATGCTTTGGCAAAACCTGCAACTTCGGTCTTCACCGAACGATTTCGGTAATATTCATATTCATTAATATTTGGAAAATAAACTCCGGTAACATTTCCATAATGTCTTCCGTAATATTGATTTCCGACTACGCCAAAATTTAAATCTACATTATCAAATTTTCCGTACAAAGTAGAAACCAAGCCGTAAAAATCGTTATTCAACCATTTTTTTCTGATAAAATCTGAATATTCTTCACCGTTAAAATCCGGAAGATTATATCTTGCGTACGGATCGCCTTGCTTGTAATTTTCGTAATAGCCTCTCCCTTTTGTGTAGTGAAGGGTCGTTTCAAGATTCCAATTTTTATTTAAACCTTGTTCCCAAAGTAATTGATAATGATTTTGTCTGTAATTATCGGTTTCGTTATCATAATATCCTATAATATTTTCCCAATCGGCATCATAGATTGCCCCTGAAAAATTAGCTTTAGGATTGGTTTCCCAAGTCTGTCTGTCTACACCGTTCCACGCTTGGTAGGTTTTTTCTTTTCCGCCAAAAGCCATCACACGAAGTTTTGTTTTCCCTTCTTCAAATAACGCAGTGAAATTATATGAATTTAAATCTGAAAAAGCCCTGTCGATATATCCGTCTGAATGAATAAAGGAATATCTTCCCATCACAGAAAGGCGGTCTTTCCAAAATTTACCCGAACCTACCTCTGCTGAATATTTATACGTATTAAACGATCCGTAACTGTCATCTGTTTTAAAATAAAACTTCTCTTCAGGCTCTTTTGAAATCACATTGATACTTGCTCCGAAAGCAGAAACTCCGTTATTGGAAGTTCCCACCCCTCTTTGAATGACAATTTGCGAAGCCGAACTTGTAAGATCCGGAACATTCACAAAAAAAGTTCCCTGACTTTCAGAATCATTGAACGGAACACCATTCATCATCACATTAATTCCTCTTCCGGCAACACCACGAATTCTGAAACCAGTGTAACCAACTCCGTTTCCGGCATCGGAAGTGGAAATAATAGAAGTTTGGTTTTTTAAGAGAATCGGAAGATCCTGCCCAAGATTTCTGCCGTCAAGATCTTTTTGAACATTAATGATTTCTTTAGCAACAGGAAGTCTTTTGGTAAAGTTGACAGCTTCAATTTCTCTGATTTTCAGAGAATCATTATTTAGAGTTTGTGCAAAACTCAGGGAACTTGCGGTAAGTCCTAAAAAAAACAATCCTTTCATTCTTATAAATTTTAAAAATTTAATGGAATAAAAGGGGCGATTATGATATAAGTAATGAGTGATTGGTAAAGTAATTGATGCATTACTAATTGCTTATTACTCATTGCTCATTTTTAATTTCCCTAAACAGCATTACCCGTTCCAGGTTCATTGGGTATAATCTCAGCCCCGGTTTGGAGCACCCCTTTATTTCAGCGGCGAAATTACTAAAAATTTTTAACTTGAAAAATATCGAGTTGGAATTTGGTTTAAGAAGATACTTATATAATATTCAATCAAAACTTTATCAGCATTTAAAACATTGAATTTCAACCATCAACTAACAACTATGAACCAACAACTATTTAATATGATCGGTTATAAGAATCAATATAATAATAGTTTTTATCGTCTTTTGTGACTTCAAACATTTTCCCCAGTTTCCAGCTGTAGTTTCTTTTTATATCGGCATATTCAAACGGAATGACGATTTTATTATTAATATCGATCACTCCGAATTTATCATTATATGTTGCAACAATCATCGGATTTGCCTGATCATTCCCTTCTAAAATGTATAAATATTGGTAATCCGGATAAATGGTAAACTGACTTCGGTCTGATGGATTTTTAAATTTAGAATCTTCAATAATTCCGTATTTTCCGTTTAAAATATAGGCATGAAACAATGCTTTTTTCAATTCTAAACTACATCTTCCCAGATCAGCATCTTTATATTGGTAAACTTTTTTACCCGATGCATTAATTCTGAAAGTAATTTTATTTTTTTCTACCGTAGCAAAATCTTTACTTCCAAACTTTCTGACTTTCTCGTTTGGAGAATTTAAAAGATTACAATCTTCACCAAAAAACATCACCAGATCATACTCCGGCTGAATTACAAATTTTCCTTTTTGATTCACAAATCCAGATTTTCCGTTCTTTTTTTGCGGAATCAGCAATGGCGCTTCTTCATTAACCACAGGAAGCTTTGCTGCATTATTTTTAACAATATTTGGCTTTGCAATGCTTTTAGATTTATTTAAACTACTCTTTTTAAGACCTTTAGACTGACCAAAAGCAAAAACAGAGCATATAATTAAAAAACCAAACTTCAATTTTCTTAAAAACATCTAAGATTATTTTGTACCAAAAATAGAAAATATAAAATTCATATTTATAAAGAATCTAAATAATTTCAACTGTACAAAATAGTAAAATTTCGTAAATTTGGAAACATTTTCAAGGGTTTAATAACGGAAAACTAATTTTTGAAGATTTTTTTGATAAATCTAAACAACATCAGTTCTTATCTGTTAAATTTTTTATTTCAGAAAAGATTTTCAATAAACAGCTTTCACTTCCGGTAAACAAACTCAGAAAGATTTACGAATCAAGGTAAAACGATTTGAAAATGATGCGTAAGAGGAATTCTAACCAATCCGAAGACGTATTTAAAAATGAAAAGACTTCTAGAATTAGTACAACAAGTGCTGCAGGCGTAAAGGCTAAGTTTTTAAAAGAAATTATTCTTGGTGAATCTGTTGTTGAAGAAATCACTCCAACCTTCGCTTTCGAATTATTGTCTCACATGAAAGGCGGGCCTTCAATTGAGGTTTTACTTGATTTGGCTTTAGGAAATGATGAAGCAACTGCAAAACAGGCTGCTAAAGTTCTTAAAACTCAGGTTTTCTTATATGATGCTGATACAGCACGTCTGAAAGCTGCTTTCGAATCTGGTAACGAAATCGCTAAAGATATTCTGGAAAGCTATGCAAAAGCAGAGTTTTTCACAAAACTTCCTGAAGTTGCAGAAGAAATCAAAGTGGTTACTTTCATCGCTGGTGAAGGTGATATTTCTACAGACTTACTTTCTCCCGGAAATCAGGCTCACTCTCGTTCAGACAGAGAACTTCACGGGAAATGTATGATTACACCTGAAGCTCAGGACGAAATAAAAATGCTTCAGGCTCAGCATCCTGATGCAAGTGTAATGCTTATTGCTGAAAAAGGAACAATGGGAGTTGGTTCTTCTCGTATGTCTGGAGTGAACAACGTTGCACTTTGGACTGGTAAACAAGCAAGTCCTTACGTACCTTTCGTAAACATTGCTCCGATTGTAGCCGGAACCAACGGAATTTCTCCAATTTTCTTGACTACAGTTGATGTAACCGGAGGTATCGGAATCGACCTACAAAACTGGGTGAAAAAAGTGGACGAAAACGGAAATCCTGTTCGTAACGAAAATGGCGACATTGTTTTAGAAGAAAAATATTCTGTTGCTACGGGGGAGGTTCTTACGCTATCGTTTTTGGTAAAAAAATTCAGACGTTTGCTGCAAAAACTTTAGGAATTACAGCTCCTACAGTTTTCGCTCCTTCTAAAGAAATATCTATTGAAGGACAAGGTTTGACTGCTGTTGAAAAAATCTTCAACAGAAATGCAGTTGGTGTTCCTGAAGGTAAATTATTACACGCTGGCTCAGATGTTCGTGTAGAAGTAAACATTGTTGGTTCTCAAGATACGACAGGTTTGATGACTTCTCAGGAATTGGAATCTATGGCAGCAACCGTGATTTCTCCAATTGTAGACGGAGCTTACCAATCAGGCTGTCACACGGCTTCGGTTTGGGATAAAAAAGCTCAGGCTAACATTCCTAAATTAATGAAATTCATGAACGATTTCGGAGTAATCACAGCTCGTGACCCGAAAGGTGAATACCACGCAATGACAGACGTTATTCATAAAGTTCTTAACGATATTACGGTTTTCACAGACTGGACTGCAGAAATGAAAGCGAAAGCTTCTATTTGTATTTCTGAAGACGATACTTTGATCGAATCATTGGAAATTGCAAAAAGCAGAATCCAGATTATGATAGACAAAGGAATGGATAACAAAAATCACGTTCTTCAAGGTCTAATTAACAAAGCAAATAAAAGAATCGAGGAAATCAGAACGGGCGACAAACCTGCTTTGACTCCGGATGCGAATGCTAAATATTATGCTGAAGTAGTTGTTGACTTAGACATTATCGTTGAGCCAATGATTGCCGACCCGGATGTAAACAACGACGACGTTTCTAAAAGATACACGCACGATACGATCAGAGATCTTACGTATTACGGAGGCGAGAAAAAAGTTGACCTTGGTTTCGTAGGTTCTTGTATGGTTCACAAAGGCGATTTGAAAATCGTTTCTCAGATGTTGAGAAATATCGAAAAGCAAAATGGTAAAGTAGAATTCCAAGCTCCATTGGTAGTTGCGGCTCCTACTTATAATATCATTGATGAATTAAAAGCTGAAGGTGACTGGGAATTATTGGAGAAATATTCAGGTTTTGAATTTAATGATAATGCTCCGAAAGGTGAAGCTCGTACTCAGTATGAAAATATGATGTATCTTGAGCGTCCAGGTTGTAACCTTTGTATGGGTAATCAGGAGAAAGCTGAGAAAGGAGATACTGTTTTAGCAACTTCTACCCGTCTTTTCCAGGGAAGAGTGGTTGAAGATTCTGAACGTAAAAAAGGAGAATCTTTATTGGCTTCAACTCCGGTTGTTGTACTTTCTGCAATCATCGGAAGAATTCCAAGTATTGAAGAATATAAGGAAGCTGTTGAAGGAATTGACTTGACGACTTTTGTTCCTTCTATTAAAGAATTGGTAACTGTTGGTCATTAATTGATTTTAAACTAAAGTCGAAAGGCTTTTTAAAATATAAATGGAAGATTTCTTTTTTGAGGTCTTCCATTTTTTTGTTTAGAATGTTTCTATTTTAGAACTGTTGGGATTATTTTAACCTATGTCAATGAGAAGATTTTCATTTTTTCCTTAACTTGATAGTTATAAAAAATATTGATTATTCATCTAATTAATACCGCTTTAAAATGGTCGGAACAGAATTTGATGATTTTATAATCGATAAATTTTCGAGTTTAAATTTTTATTTAACACTTTGAAATTCACTAAAAAGAAAAATTAAAATAGATATGACATTCGACATTGACATGATTAAAAAAGTGTACGAGCGTTATCCTGAGAGAATTGCAGCAGCAAGACAAATTACAGGAAAGCCGTTGACACTTTCAGAAAAAATCCTTTACACTCACTATGGGAAGGAAATGCAACAAAAGAACATGAAAGAGGAAATTCTTACGTAGATTTTGCTCCGGATAGAGTTGCAATGCAGGATGCCACTGCACAGATGGCACTTTTACAATTTATGCAGGCCGGAAAAGCCAAAGTAGCCGTTCCTTCAACCGCTCATGCAGATCACCTTATTCAGGCAAGAGTGGGTGCTGAAGCAGATTTACAGGAGGGAATCAATAAAAATTCAGAAGTTTTCAATTTCTTAAGTTCAGTTTGTGATAAATACGGAATTGGATTCTGGAAACCAGGCGCAGGAATTATTCACCAAGTTGTATTAGAAAATTACGCTTTTCCGGGAGGAATGATGATCGGAACCGATTCTCACACGGTAAATGCAGGAGGTTTAGGAATGGTTGCCATCGGAGTTGGAGGCGCTGATGCCGTTGACGTAATGGCAGGAATGGCTTGGGAATTGAAAATGCCAAAACTAATCGGTGTAAAATTAACCGGTAAAATGTCTGGCTGGACTTCCGCAAAAGATGTTATCCTGAAAGTTGCAGGAATCCTTACCGTAAAAGGTGGAACCGGATGCATCGTAGAATATTTCGGAGAAGGGGCAGAATCTCTTTCAGCTACAGGAAAAGGGACAATCTGTAACATGGGCGCTGAAATCGGAGCTACGACTTCTACTTTCGGGTATGATGATTCCATGAGAAGATATTTAGCAGCTACAGGAAGACAAGATGTTGTAGATGCTGCTGATAAAATTGCTGAACATTTAACAGGTGATGCAGAAGTTTATGCAAATCCTGAACAATATTTTGACCAATTAATTGAAATTAACCTTTCTGAATTAACTCCTCACTTAAATGGCCCTTTCACTCCGGATTTAGCGACTCCTGTTTCTGAATTCAGAGCAAAAGCTGAAGCAAACGGATGGCCTCTTCAGGTTGAATGGGCATTAATCGGTTCTTGTACCAACTCTTCGTATGAAGATTTATCGAGAGCTGCTTCTATTGTTGAAGATGCAGTTGCAAAAGGGGTAAAACCAAAAGCAATTTTAGGAATCAATCCAGGTTCTGAGCAGGTAAAATTTACCGCAGAAAGAGACGGTTTCTTAGATTCTTTCAGAAAATTTGAAAATGCCAGAATCTTTACCAACGCTTGTGGACCTTGTATTGGACAATGGGATAGAGAAGGTGCTGAAAAAGGAGAGAAAAACTCGATTATCCATTCTTTCAACAGAAACTTTGCAAAAAGAGCAGACGGAAACCCAAATACACACGCTTTCGTAGCTTCGCCAGAAATGGTTGCTGCAGTAGCTATCTCAGGAAGATTAGATTTCAATCCGATTACAGATACTTTAACCAACGAATCTGGAGAACAAATTAAATTAGATGAGCCGAAAGGTTATGAATTGCCTTCAAAAGGTTTTGCTGTGGATGATAATGGTTATCAGGCGCCTTCAGAGGATGGTTCTTCAGTTGTTGTAAACGTAAGTCCGACTTCTGACAGACTACAGTTATTGGAAGAATTCCCGGCTTGGGATGGTAAAAATATTACAGGAGCGAGAGTTTTAATTAAAGCTTTCGGAAAATGTACAACCGACCACATTTCTATGGCAGGACCTTGGTTGAAATACAGAGGTCACCTTGATAATATTTCAAACAACATGCTGATTGGAGCGGTAAATGCTTACAACATGGAAACCAATAAGGTTAAAAACGAATTGACCGGAGAATACGGTGAAGTTCCGGCTGTACAAAGACAATATAAAGCAGCAGGAATTCCTTCGATTGTTGTAGGAGATCAGAATTATGGTGAAGGTTCTTCAAGAGAGCATGCTGCGATGGAACCGAGACATCTTGGTGTGAAAGCTGTTTTGGTAAAATCTTTTGCAAGAATTCATGAAACCAACCTTAAAAAACAAGGGATGTTGGGAATTACTTTTGCGAATGAATCAGATTATGATAAAATACAGGAGGATGATGTTGTAAATTTCCTTGATTTAGACCAGTTTGCTCCTGGAAAGCAACTGACTTTAGAATTTGTTCATACAGACGGAACTAAAGATATTGTTATGGCAAATCACACATATAATGATCAGCAAATCGACTGGTTTAAAGCCGGTTCTGCTTTGAATCTGATTAAGCAACAGGAAAACTAAAATTTAATTTTTATATATTGTTAAAGCAACTTCGGTTTGAAGTTGCTTTTTTTATGTAGCCTTGTCAAGGTTTTAAACCTTGACAAGGCTTTTCAGACAAATTATTTTAGCTAAATAAAAACTATTCCGTTATTTCAATCAGATTATTTTCGGGATCAAGAATTACACTTTCGTAATAACCATCACCAGTAGTTCTTGGTTCGCCAACAATTTTAAAACCATCAATTCTCAGCTTTTCTGTAAGAATATCAACTTTTTCTTTGCTTCCGGTAGAAAATGCAAGATGAATCATCCCTAATTTTTCACATTCATGATGATTATTAGCTTCTATAATATCCGGTCTGAACATAATTTCGAGTCTTGCCCCGCTATCAAAACTTAGGAAGTAAGATTCAAACTTCTTAACCGGATTATTATATTTTTCATTAGAAACCGCATTAAAATAAGTTTGATAAAATTCTTTCATTTTTTCCAGATCTTTTACCCAGAATGCTACGTGTTCAATTTTCATAATCTAATTTATTTTTTGGTAATCAATTTTGCAGTAAGCCACTTTCTGACAGGAATGTCATAAAATTTCATTGAAACATATGCGATTATTAAAGAAATGACAACCGTTAGTAAGCCTTGAAGCCAGGAAGTTTCCATTGTATTCTTCCCGTTTACAACCCAGGCATAAAAAACATAAGCAACAGGAAAATGCGTTATGTAAAGCGGATAAGAAATATCTCCAAGAAATTTGCACAGTTTATTAGCTTTCTCACCTACAACTTTTCCACCTGCTCCAAGCCAGATAATCAGTGGAAAGATAATCATCAAAGCAAAACATTCATACAAAGCGTTTTGCCAATGCGCCGTTGTTCCTCCTAATCTCGGAAAAGCCAGAACTGCAACCAATAAAATACTTGTAGTGAAAAATGCTTTATTGGTAAATTTTAATTTTAAAGTTTTAGCCAGAACAATTCCCGCAATAAAGGGAAAAGCCAATCTTGTAAAACCTATTTTCAGTTGTGTGGGATCATCTATAGACCAGCCACCAATAATATCTCCGTTTGGGTTGGTAAACGCCAGATGAATTGTAAATCCTGCAGCAATAATCATCAGAATTATTAAAATAAATTTCGACAATCTTCTCAAAATTAAAGCATAAACGATATTAGCAATATATTCGTAAAAAAGCGACCAGCTTGGTCCGTTTAAAGGATGCATTTCTCCCCAGCCGCGAATGTCGAGAGACTTTCCGACAGGAAAAACAGTCATCCCGATGACCATTACAAGAATAACTTTCCATAAAGGTGTTTCCGCAATTCTACCCCAACCTAAATCAGGTGAATGCTGGAAATAGAAAAATGACGCTCCAATCAGCGAACCTATAATAATCATCGGCTGCAACCTTACCAATCTTCTGATGAGAAAATCTTTCAAAGTCATTGTGTTCCAACGATTATCGTAGGCATAACTTATTACAAAACCCGAAAGCATAAAGAAAAAATCTACCGCCAGATAACCATGATTAATGATTTGCTTGGTGTGATCTCCGTTTGAAAAAATTTCAAAAACATGAAAAAAAACAACCGTTATTGCGGCAACACCACGCAATCCGTCGAGAATTTCGTAGTGAGGTTTTGTTTGGGTAAGCTCCATATTGATTTTAAAAATTGATCAAAAATAGTGACAATAAAAATTCTGTATTTGTCAAATATAAACGATTACTTGTCTTATATTCTAAAATTAAGATTAATTTTACAGATCATAATGAAAAAGCCAAAATATTATCCAAGTAAATCCAGTGAAAGCTTCAGCTTTGATCATGTACATACCGAGTTTGACAAGCAGGTTCCTTTGCATCAACAGGAAACCTGGGAGCTGGCTTACATCGTGACAGGTTCGGGCACAAGAATTATAGGAGATATTACCGAAAATTTTTCACACGGTGAAGTTATCCTTATTCCGCCGGATATTCCTCATTGCTGGTCTTTTGATAAAAACATTCACGACAGAGACGGTAAAATAGAAAATATCTGCGTCTTTTTTAAAAGCCAATTTGTAGACGACTTAAGAAACTTTTATCCTGAATCAGGTGAAAGCCTGATAAAAATCGAGGAGATTAAAAATGCATTGTCTTTTTATGGAGAAACACAGAAAAAACTTCAGGAACTTTTAAAATTGATGAGTAAGCAAAATGTTATGGAACGTTTATCTACATTCATTTTAATTTTAGATCAGATCTCTTCTTCAGAATCAACAAATATTGTAGGTTATCTTAAAGGAAAAAATAATGAAAATAAGCTTCTGGAAATTCACATGTTTGTTCTAAACCAACACCACAGAAATATTCCATTAGATGAGGTTGCTCAAATTGCAGGAATGCCTAAGTCTACGTTTTGCCTGTTTTTCAAAAAAATGACCGGGAAATCTTTCGTCACTTATCTTATAGAGTTCCGGATAGAATCATCCTGTCAAATGCTTATAAAAACCCAAATGTCTGTTTCAGAAATTTGTATGGCAGCAGGCTTTAATGACATTCCCTATTTTAACAGGATCTTTAAAAAAATTAAAGGAATAACTCCTACAGAATTCCGAAAATCTAATTTAAATACATAAAGTATGAACAGAAAAGACAGAGCGAAATAAAATTTTGTAACAAATAAAGTTTTTTATCGTCTAACTGAGTAGAATTACTCACATCATGAAGAAAACTCTACTTACTTTTTCAATTTTAGGTTCAATATTAGGTTTTTCACAAGAAACTAAAGACAATAAGCCAACTAAGGAAAAAGAAATTGAAGGTGTTGTTATCACCAAAACTAAAAAAGCCGTTGAACAAAAAGCCGACCGTACTATTTTTGATTTTTCTGAACAGCCCAGCTTAAATTCGGGATCTTTGATGGAAGGCGTAAAAAAGCTTCCCGGATTAGTAGTTTCTGATATGGTGGGAATGATGTACCAGGGAAAACCACTGGATGTTTATATGGACGGAAGACCACTGAACATTTCAAGCAATGAATTAAATGCTTTTCTGGAAGGAATGCCCGCAAACTCCGTAGAAAGAATTGAAATTATTACACAACCCGGCGCAGAATTTCCGGCAACTTCAGGTGGAGCTATTTTAAATATTATCACCAGCAAATCGGCAAAAAATTATCTGACTGCAGTTTACAACGGAGGCTACCGTTTTTCAGATTACGATAAATACAGAAGCAGATTTAATAATTCTATTGCTTTAAACTCAAGAAACAAATGGTTTGGATGGCAGGTAAATTTAGGACAATATTACCGCGAAAGTTTATCGCTTTCCGAGCTTGACGGCCTTACAAGAAACCATTCTAATTCTCTGGGAAGAACCTATTACATGAACTCCGCTTTTACTTTTGAGCTTGGAAAAGACCGATTGTTGCTAAATTACGACATCAATCATAACAACGGAGGTGCAGATATTATTGCTGACCAATTCATCAATGGAGGTTCTACATCTAATTATAATAGTGATACCAAAGGTTTAAGACAGGAAGTTGCGGTAACGTATCAGAAAAAATTTGATGATAAAAATAAGAAGCTGGATTTTAAGGCAATTTATACCAACAGCGATTCAGAATTTGAACAGTTTGGAGCAACATCATTAGACAACTCTTCGCTCTTCAATCTATATAATTTCAGGATCGATTATTCTCAGCCACTGAAAATTTTAGATGAAGGAAAAGTGAGTTTCGGCGGATTGTACGATCAGCAAAACTTTGAAACCAAGAATGGAAATATTGTGAATCTTGATTACACAAGACAGACTGCTTCTGCTTACTTAGAATTTCAGGCAACTCTGAAAAAGTTTGACTTCATCGCCGGTGCAAGAGCCGAAAACTATGACATCACAGGGATTACACGATTTTATGATGAAGACGACAACAACATTTTAAAGGAAAGCAATCTAAATCCATTCAAAAAATTTAAAGTCTTTCCAAATGCAAGTGTGCAGTATAACCTGATGAAACAGCTTTTCATTAATTTAAATTATAACAAAAAAATAACTCTCCCAAGTGTTACGCTCCTGAACCCGAATAATAATACCCTGACAACCGAAACCGTAACATCTACCGGTAACCCCAATTTGCAACCGACAATTTATGACAATGCTGAAATTAAAATCAGCGCATTTGATTATGCTTACATCGGCTATAACACGAGTTGGGTAAAAAATCAGATTGTACAGAGGGTTTCGAGAGAAAATAATTTTATTAAAAACGAGCAGGTACAGGTAAACAGCATCAGAACGCATAATTTTAACTTTGGTATGCCAATTCCGTTTATGCTTTTCACAACACCTTTCAGCGAACTGATGAAATTTAATGTAAATCCTGACAAAATGAATTTACTTTATGTTTATACCGGTTATCAGCTTCAGGAAATGCCGGATATCAAAACAAAAGGCTTCTGGATTTTCAGCTTAATGGGACAGTTTATTTTACCAAAAGACATCAGACTTCAGGCAAATTATAACGTCATCCCAAAAGGAGGAAACTTCTATTATTTCCAGATTGAAAAACCGCTCAATAACGCCTTCGACATTACGGTATCTAAAAAATTTATGAGCGATCGACTTAATCTTTCTTTATATGCAAGAGATATTTTTAATCAGAATAAAAGCGTAATTGTAGCCAATTCCTTAGGCGGAAAAGTCTTTACTTCCAACAAATTTGACAGCAGAAGTTTCGGAATTTCGGTCAATTATAAAATCCCGACTAAAAACAAACTGGCAAAAGAAGATCCTAATATGATTAAAACGACCAATCAAAGTGATAACAACGGAGGAATTTTGCAGCAGGGACAATAATTTTATTTTAAACACTAATTTCACGAATGTTTTGCACTAATATTCACTAATTTTTAAATTTAAATTGATTTTTTTATCGATAGGAACGGGCTTTAGCCCGTTTTTTTATGATGAATTCGATTGGCTTTAGCCAAAATTTATTCTTACAAAAACTTTAAATTCACAATATTAAAACCATCCGGGCGTAAATTTCAAAGAAATTTGCGACCCCCCTCCTAATGAGGGGAATTTAAGCTCATGAAATTTACGTTTAGAAATCAATTGCCTGAAATCTCCAGTTCAAAGTATCGATTAAGGTTATCTGATTTAAATTTAACTGCAAATCTGTAATGATCWTCAACGCCTGATTTGCCATCATACTTCCTACAATTCCCGGTAAAGCGCCCAAAACTCCGAGACTATCGCAATCGGGAAGATTTTCATCAGAAGGAGGTTCCGGGAAAATATCCCTTAAATTTTTGCTTCCTTTATAATTAAAAATTGCAACCTGCCCCGAAAAACCGAGAATACTTCCGTAAACTAAGGGCTTGTGAAGTTTCACACAAACATCATTAACTAAATATCTCGTTTTAAAATTATCGGAAGCATCAATGATAATATCAAATTCAGAAATTACATGCTCTATATTTGATTCGTCAATTTTTTCTTCGATTCCAATAAATTTAACTTGATGATTTAAATTTTTAACAAAATTTTCTGCGCTTTTCACTTTTGAAGTTCCTACAGAATTTTCATTATGAATAATTTGTCGGTTTAAATTATGCAATTCAACCTCATCAAAATCTGCAACGCCTAAAGTTCCAACTCCTGCTGCAGCCAAATATTGAATAACAKGACTTCCCAAACCTCCTGCTCCTATTGCCAGAACTTTAGCATTTATTATTTTTCTTTGTCCTTCCAAACCGATTTCTTCAATGAAAATTTGTCGGCTATAACGGGCAAAAATGTCTTCGTTTTTCATTATGTTTTTAATTATTTAAACCATTTAAGATCTACTAAGGAGTTAAGCTTAATTAAGGAATATTTAAAAATATTTTTTAGCATTCAGCTTATTTTATTCGCTTGCGAATACTTAATTTTTCTTAGCTTCTTAATAGATCTTAATGGTTCAAAATTCTTTTTAAATCCCACTATACACAGAATCCCAGTCTTTCATTACTGGATCGTAGCCTGATTTTTTTATGACAGTTTTAATTTCTTCCATACTTCTTTCATCGCTGGTTTCAAACTGTTCCAAAGATTCTTTGTCAACGGCATAACCTCCCGGATTGGTTTTCGATGCAGCACTCATCGTTGTTGCTCCCAAGGAAATGATATGATCTCTGAATTTTTCATTTTCTCTTGTTGAAATGGAAATTTCTAAATCTTCATTCCAGATTCGGTATGCGCAGATTAACTGGAGTAAATCTTTATCAGACATCATAAAATTAGGCTCAATAATTCCTTCTGCAGGCCGAAGTCTTGGAAAAGAAACAGAAAATTTGCTTTTCCAATATTGCTTTTGAAGATAATCGATGTGAAGTGTATTAAAAAAACTGTCAACCCGCCAATCTTCCAAACCGAGCAAAACCCCAAGTCCCATTTTATGAATTCCGGCTATTCCGATTCTGTCCGGAGTTTCCAGACGGAAATTGAAATTTGACTTTTTCCCTTTCGGATGATATTCTTTATAAACTTCCTGATGATACGTTTCCTGATACACCAAAACTGCATTGACACCTGCATTATGAAGAAGTTGATATTCGTCTTCCGACAAAGGCTGAACTTCTATGGAAATGTTTGCAAAATGAGGTTTTAATAATTTAACAGCATTCAAAAAATAATCAATCCCGACTGTTTTATTTGCTTCTCCGCTTACAAGCAGCACATGATTCACATCCATTGATTTTAAAACTGACGCCTCGATCATAATCTCCGTAGCATTCAACGTTTTTCTTTTGATGGAATTATCTAAACTGAAACCACAATAGGTGCAAATATTCTGGCATTCATTACTCAGATACAACGGCGCATAGAGCTGAATGGTTTTTCCGAAACGTTTCTGGGTAAGCTGCTGCGTCATTTTTGCCATCAATTCCAGCTTTTGAGCAGCAACGGGAGAAAGAAAATTCAAAAAATCGTCTATGGTTTTATTCTTTTTTTGAAGGCTTCTTTCCACATCGGATAACGTCACTTTTTCAAGTTGCGCTTTCACCTCATCCCATTGATATTTTTCAAAAATATCTTTAAAACTTTTCATGTAATTTTTTTTAAAATAACTTATGGATAGGATTTTATCCTATCCTTTGTTAAATCGTCCCTTCGGGACTTTCTAATTTTTATGCAAAATCATAGTTTAATCAAACAAAAAAGAAGTCAGCGGACTTGATGCTTCTGCATGATTTGAAATTGTTCCCAAACCGGATTCGAAGGCTCTTCTTCCTGCAATTACGCCTTCTTTAAAAGCCAATGCCATATTCACAGGATTTTTTGCAACAGCGATTGCTGTATTTACTAGAACCGCATCAGCTCCCATTTCCATAGCTTTTGCTGCATCTGAAGGCGCTCCGATTCCTGCATCTACAACAACAGGGACATTGCTTTGACTGATAATAATTTCTAAAAAATCTAATGTTTTTAAACCTTTATTCGTTCCGATTGGCGCTCCTAAAGGCATTACAACTGCTGTTCCCGCATCTTCTAGACGTTTGCACAACACCGGATCGGCATGAATGTAAGGCATTACAACAAATCCTAACTTCGCCAATTCTTCCGTTGCATATAATGTTTCAATAGGATCGGGCAATAAATATTTTGGATCGGGATGGATTTCCAATTTTACCCAATTGGTTTCCAAAGCTTCTCTTGCCAATTGTGCTGCCAAAACTGCTTCTTTGGCAGTTCTTGCTCCCGAAGTATTTGGTAAAAGATGAGAATTTGTCGGTTTTAAAGCGTTTAATATATCATCTTCAGAAGAATGGGCATCAATTCTTTTCAACGCCATTGTTACCAATTCACTTTCAGAAGCGATGATAGATTCTGTCATATCCGAAAGATTTCCGAATTTTCCTGTTCCTAAAAACAAGCGGGATTCGAAAGTTCTGTCTGCTATAATTAAAGGTTTATTTTTCATATTAATTTTTATTTAAAATATTTCTGAATGGGTGAATAACAGAAGGCTGATTTGTAATCTGCCCTGAAACTGCGACACCGTAAATCCCAATCTGTTGTAATCTTTCAATGTCTTCCAAAACAATTCCTCCAATCGCAAATATTTTAGGAATTTCTATTGATTTTTGTTTTAAATCGTTAATGATTTTCTCATAACCTTCAAAACCTAAAACCGGACTTAACTGCTCTTTAGTTGAAGTAAATCTTAACGGTCCCAAACCGATGTAATCACATGATTCATTTATTCTTTGAAGAACATTTTCTATTGTATTTGCCGTTCCGCCAATGATTTTATTTTTGCCTAAAATATGCCTCGCAGTTTCTACAGATTTATCTTTTAAACCTAAATGAACGCCGTCTGCTTCAACTTCTTTTGCCATCTGAACATGGTCGTTAATGATGCAAATCGCCTGATATTCCAAACATATTTTTTTTGAAAATTTACAGAGTTTGTTAAATTCATTTTCAGGGGCATCTTTCCAGCGAATCTGTATCCATTTTATCCCGTTGTCTAAGGCTTTTTTTATATTAAATTCCTGTTCGGCTTTTGTGAAACCCTGGGAAATATATTGTAGTTTTTCCATTTTTAAATTTGAATAAATCTTAATAAAATATATTCTGTCTGCATTTTCTGAAAACTTCTAAAGGTGCATCATTTTCCCAGATTGCTCCTAATAAAGCAAGTCCGTCAACGTTGTTATCAGAAATTTTATTGATATTATTTTCATTAATTCCGCCCAAGGCGATCAGTTTTACTTTTGAATTGTTTCGTTTTTTAATATCATTCAAAACAGTTGATTCTTTACCATATCCTTTTTTAGAAATACTCGGAAAAACCGGACTCAAAAAAGCATATTCCCAATCTTCATTCAACTCATTAAAAGCTTCAATATCATGAACAGAAGTTGAAATTATTTTATTTTGGAAAGATTTATACAAATTATTTTCTCTGTCAATTTCTCTGAAATGAAGTCTTGAAATATTAAAAATTTCAGCCAAATCATATTGATTATGTAAAACAAGCTGAGAATGAAACTGCAAATCTATTTTCTGAATAAAATCTGACATTGCTTCTTTATTGATAAAAGGCTTCCTTACATGAAGCAAATCCAGACCTTCCTGAAATAATTCATTAATGATTTCAGCTTCATCCTGAACAAATTCTTCGGGTGTAATTACGATAATCATATATAAATCTCTTTTCCTTTTTCGATAAACTCACGAGATTTGTCGAACATTCCTTTTTCTGCAGATTCCCGGATTTCCTGAGTAATTTTCATCGAACAGAATTTCGGACCGCACATCGAACAGAAATGCGCAATTTTTGCTCCGTCTGCAGGAAGCGTCTCGTCGTGATAAGATCTTGCCGTTTCCGGATCTAATGAAAGATTAAACTGATCTTCCCAACGGAATTCGAATCTTGCCTTGCTCAAAGCATTGTCTCTGTATTGCGCTCCTGGATGACCTTTAGCCAAATCTGCAGCATGAGCCGCCAATTTATAGGTGATCACTCCTACCTTTACATCTTCTTTATTTGGAAGTCCTAAATGTTCTTTTGGCGTTACATAACACAACATTGCGCAACCGAACCAGCCAATCATCGCCGCCCCGATTCCGGAAGTAATATGATCATAACCCGGCGCAATATCCGTCGTTAAAGGACCTAAAGTATAAAAAGGTGCTTCGTCACACACTTCCAATTGTTTATCCATATTTTCTTTGATCATATGCATCGGAACGTGACCGGGACCTTCAATCATCACCTGAACATTGTGTTTCCATGCGATTTTCGTTAATTCGCCTAAGGTTTCCAATTCTGCAAACTGTGCTTCATCATTGGCGTCGGCAATCGAACCAGGACGAAGACCGTCGCCTAAAGAAAAAGCAACATCGTACTTTTTCATAATTTCGCAGATTTCTTCAAAATGAGCGTACAAAAAGTTTTCTTTATGATGAAACAAACACCATTTTGCCATAATGGAACCACCTCTGGAAACAATTCCTGTGACACGTTTTGCTGTTAAATGAATATATCTCAACAAAACTCCAGCGTGAATTGTGAAATAGGAAACACCTTGTTCAGCCTGTTCGATCAAAGTATCTTTAAAAATTTCCCAGGTTAAATCTTCGGCAACTCCTTTCACTTTTTCTAATGCCTGATAAATTGGGACCGTACCAATCGGAACCGGACTGTTTCGGATGATCCACTCTCTGGTTTCGTGGATGTTTTTTCCGGTTGAAAGATCCATAATCGTATCTGCACCCCATCGACAAGCCCAAACCGCTTTCTCAACTTCTTCTTCAATGCTTGATGAAACAGCACTGTTTCCGATATTTGCATTTATTTTAACCAAAAAATTACGCCCGATAATCATCGGCTCACTTTCCGGATGATTGATGTTGTTGGGAATGATCGCTCTTCCGGCTGCAATTTCGTCTCGTACAAATTCGGGTGTGATTTTATTTTTCGGAGTTCTTGCTCCAAAACTATTTCCCTGATGTTGAAAAGCCATATCTTTTGAAACAAAATCCAGTTGTTCGATTCTTTGGTTTTCTCTGATCGAGACATATTCCATTTCGGGAGTGATGATTCCCTTTTTTGCATAATATAATTGGGTAACTTCTTTTCCTTCTTTGGCCACTTTCGGTTTATGGTTATAAGAGAAGCGCAGCTCATTAAGTTTAGAATCTGCAAGACGAGATTTCCCGTATTCAGAAGTAATTCCGTCCAGAATTTCGACATCATTTCTGTCTAAAATCCATTGTTCACGGATTCGAGGAAGACCTTTTTCGATATTAATTTCAGAATTTTCATCGGTGTAAGGTCCTGATGTATCATAAACTGTAACAGGCAGATTTTCTTCTAAAGTTCCGTTGGTGAGTTTTGTAGGACTTAAATGAATTTCTCGCATTGCTACATTGATCGGGTGGATTTTCCCTTCAACATAGATTTTTTTGGAGTTTGGAAACGGTGAACGTGTGATTTTGTGAGCCATAAAAATATTTTTTAACCGCCTTGAGTAGCAGTGATTATTAAAATAGAATCTTTGTTGTTGAGAATAGTTTCCGCCCAGAATGACTGCGGAATAATGCGATTGTTAAGTGCGACTGCGATACCTTTTCTTTTTTGGGGCAATTCAATAGCCAGTAATACTTCCAAAGTTTCGGGAAGTATATCAAAATGTCTTAGAGTGTGATTTATTGTGAGCTCCATTCCTAAATTTTTTAAATACACTTTAGGAATGCCCATCATTGTACAATAGAATGTACAGCAAAGTCATCTCACTTTTTCCTACGCTAGTATGATCTAGAAATCAGGTTCAAAGGGTAAAATCTCAGCCTGTTTGTAAACAGACACCCCTAAAGTGTGGAGCGAAGGTAGACATTTTTTTGAGATGTGCAAAATTTTTTGAAAGAGATGGAAGTTGGGGGACGGAAGCTGGAAGTTTTAAAACTGTGAAAATATTTGTTTTTTTATCTCGCTGATTTTGGAGATTACGCAGATGTTTTTTATTTTATACTGGATAGATTCGAGTTAAAAATTCTTATAAGATGATAATCTTTGTATTTGGTTTTCAAATATTTAAACAAACAACTTCCAATCTAGCCCTGATTGGAACGGCATCCTTTTGGGTTGCGGCGGAGCGAAGCGGAGCCGTAACCCAAAAGATATAGTGGAAAGCAGGAAATAGCTCCTAAAAAGTAGAAAAGTAAAACTGATTTTTACATTTGAAGAAAATAAAAATGGAAATCAGATTGTCTCTAATTTCCATTTTTAACTTATTTCTAATTTAATATCTATTCTTCACAAGCTCTCCAAACTGCATCATTCTGCGGAACCGGAGCAATAATTTCTACCGCTTCTTTTGTAACAGGATGAATAAACTGAAGCTTTCTGGCATGAAGATTAATTCCGCCATCCGGATTTGAGCGTGGTGAACCGTATTTTAAATCACCTTTAATAGGAACTCCTGTTTTTGATAACTGCGCCCTGATCTGATGGTGTCTTCCCGTTTCCAGATCGATTTCTAAAAGAAGATAATTATCTAAAGTTTTAATGACGTTATAAGTAAGAATCGCTTCTTTTGCACCTTCGGTCGCTTTCGGAAAAACAATCGCCTTATTATTCTTTTCGTTTTTCTTTAAATAATGTACCAGTTTTTGACTTTGCGGGATCATTTCTTTGGCAACAACCGCCCAGTAAGTCTTTTCAATCTCGCGGTTTTTCACCATTTGGGTCAGTCTTGAAAGCGCTTTTGATGTTTTGGCATAAATAACCAATCCTGAAGTTGGTCTGTCGATACGATGCACCAAACCCAGGAAAACATTTCCGGGCTTATTATCTCTTTTTTTTATAAAATTTTTGATTAATTCTAATAAAGAATCATCGCCGGTTTTGTCACCCTGAACGAGCTGCCCGACTTTTTTATTGATCACTAAAAGGTGGTTGTCCTCAAAAACAATCTGCTCTTCCATACATTATTTACGATATTGTGATCTACTCACAAAAGAAATTACAACCCCACCTAAAAGACCTATTGTTTTTATGACATTAAGACTTGAATCGATTGGTAAAAAAGCTCCGATGATACACAAACCTGCTGCAGCATACATAGGATACATAAACTTGGTGTACATCAACATTCTTCCCTGAACGATAAAGCTGATTCCTATTAAAATATAAAATAATCTTCTGAATAGGAATACATTGATTTCATTTGAAAATAGATTAAAGTAACCTACTGCCAAACAGATAATCGCTAAAATTGAGATAATTCCTTGCGCTGCCTGTAAATTATTTTTCATTAATAGCTTTCATTTTGGTTAGGAAAATCAGCACTTTTCACATCTTTTACGTATTGAGAAACGGCTCCTGTGATTTCTGTATATAAATCTAAATATCTTCTTAAAAATTTTGGCGAGAAACCTTTGTTCATTCCCACCATATCATGATACACCAAAACCTGTCCGTCACAATGAGGTCCGGCTCCAATCCCGATCGTTGGAATTGAGATACTTTCAGTTACTTTTTTTGCAAGATCTGCAGGAATTTTTTCAAGCACAACCCCGAAACAACCCAATTCTTCAAGCAACTTTGCATCACTGATCAATTTCTCTGCTTCTGCTTCTTCTTTCGCTCGTACTTTATAAGTTCCGAACTGGTAGATAGATTGTGGGGTTAATCCCAAATGTCCCATAATAGGAATTCCGGCATTGATGATTTTCTTAATCGATTTAGAAATTTCTTTTCCGCCCTCAATTTTTATGGCATGAGCGCCACCTTCTTTCATCATTCTAACCGCAGATTCCAATGCAATATCCGGATTACTCTGGTATGTTCCGAAAGGAAGATCTGCAATTACCAATGCTCTTTCCACCCCTCTCACCACACTTTGAGTATGATAAATCATCTGGTCTAAAGTAATCGGAAGTGTCGTTTCAAAACCCGCCATTACATTTGCAGCAGAATCACCGATCAGGATCGTATCAACACCACCGGCGTCAACCATTTTTGCCGTGGTAAAATCGTAGGCGGTAAGCATTGTTATTTTTTCCTTATCGAATTTCATTTTTCGTAAGGTTTCTGTAGTAACTCTTTTAATTTCGGAATGAACAGACATAATGGATATGATTGTTTAAAGTTAAAAAGTCGGCTAAAGCCGACTTAAATATTTGAATTTTACAAAACTACGTGTCCTAGTTTCATTAATTTATCGTGGTTGAGAATTTTGATGTTTCTGCCGTCTACTTCGATGAGGCTGTCCCCTTTAAATTCGGAAATCAATCGGATCGCGCTTTCGGTAGCTGTTCCGATGATATTGGCTATTTCTTCTCTTGTTAAAGAAATTTTAATAAAGCCTTCAGGATCTGTCCCTAATTTTTGTTCCAAAAGAATAAGAATTTCGGCAAGTCTTTCTCTTACCGTTTTTTGGGCAAGGAAAGTAATGGTATTGGAAGACTCTCCCAATTCGTAAGAAATTTTCTGAAGCATCACAAAAGACAATTGCGAATCTACCTCAAGCAAATCCATAAAAACTTCTGCAGGAAGAAAAGTAGCTTCCACATCCGTCATTGCCTCAGCTTTTGCCTGAAAAGTTTCTCCGCAAAGTAATGCACGATACCCGATGATATCTCCTTCTTTAATAAATCTTAAAATCTGATCTTTACCAAAAGCACCCGATTTTGAAAGTTTGGCAGCACCTTTTTCTAAGACGAAAACACCTTTCGGCGTTTCTCCGTCCTCAAAAATAATATCGTGTTTCTGAAAACGTAAGGTTTTTTTAGCCTTAAAATACTTTTCAAAATCTGCGCTGTTTAGCCTTTCTTTAAACGATTTATCATTAAAAACTCTTGCAAATCTCTCTTCAATAGCAATTTGTTGTTCCTGCGACATTTTTATGACATTTGTCACAAAAATAGAACATTTTAAATCGATAAACAAAAAAAAATTGTTATAATTTTGTGAGTCAATAATTTATGAAGGTGAGCGAGAACTGTTTTCATTGCGGACAAGGGATAGAAAAGGAAAGGATTTCTTTTGACGAAAAAATTTTCTGCTGTACAGGCTGCAAATCTGTTTATGAAATTCTGAATACCAATAATCTCAGTAATTTTTATGAATTAAATAAAAAAGCAGGCATCAGACCAGAAGAAAACTCTTCTCAGTTTGATTATCTTGACACTAAAGAAATTTTTGACAGAATCACCGATTTTTCTGAAGGAAACACCAGTCTTGTCACATTCAGAATTCCGGTAATACACTGTTCTTCATGCATTTGGCTACTTGAAAGCCTTCATACTTTGCATAAAGACATTCATTATTCCCAGGTTAATTTTACAAGAAAAACTTTGCAGGTTTCTTTTAATCATAACGAATTAAAATTAAGCGATTTAGCTAAATTTTTAACCAATTTAGGCTACAAACCGGCAATCAATCTTGAGACTGCTGACAAAAACGAGGATAATCTCGATAAATCTTTATTGATAAAACTTGCCGTTGCAGGATTTGCTTTTGGTAACGGAATGTTTTTGGCCTTTCCTGAATATATTGGCGGAGAAGATTACTGGATGGAGCATTACAAAGGCTTGTTCAGAGTTTTGATGTTTTTACTTTCCGTTCCGGTTGTGTTTTATTCGGCTTCAGATTATTATAAATCTGCTTGGTATGGTTTGAAAAATAAAATCGTAAACATTGATGTTCCGATTGTTTTAGGGATTTTCGTTTTATTCGGAAGAAGTATTTATGAAATTGCGACTGATTACGGTCCCGGTTATTTTGATACCTTGTGCGGACTTCTGTTTTTTATGCTATTAGGGAAAATTTTCCAGAAAAGAACGTATAGTTCGCTTTCTTACGACAGAGATTACAAATCATTTTATCCGATCGCGGTAACTAAAGTTGACTTTAACGGAAAGCAGGAAAATATTTTACTTTCAGAAATAAAAATCGGCGACAGAATTTTAGTGAGAAATCAAGAAATTATTCCTGTTGATGCCATTTTGATCAGTGGAAAAGGTAATATAGACAATAGTTTCATCACCGGCGAAAGCGTGAGTATTTCTAAAGATGCAGGAGATAAAATCTTTGCCGGAGGAAAACAAATCGGCTCATCTTTGGAGCTTGAAGTTATCAAAAATGTCGATCAAAGTTATCTTACCCAGCTCTGGAACAAAGAAGCTTTTAAAAAGCACGAGACAGGACTTGATACTTTAATCAACGACATCAGTAAATATTTTACTTTTATTATTCTGGGAATTGCTCTTGTTGCAGGAATTTATTGGTATTTTATCGATCTTGAAACGATGTTCCAGGTTATTTCTGCGGTTTTAATCATTGCCTGTCCTTGTGCATTGGCGCTGTCCTCTCCTTTTACTTTCGGTCACATTATGAGAATTTTAGGCCGGAATAAATTTTATGTAAAAGATACTTTAACGATCGAGAAAATTGCAAAAGTTGACACTTTAGTTTTTGATAAAACCGGAACCATTACGCACAGAAAAAAATCAAATATACGATACGAAGGTTCTGAAATTCAGGAATTTGATTTATTAAATATTAAAAGCTTGGTTAAAAACTCAAATCATCCGCTTTCAAAATCGTTGTATGAATTTTTGGAAGTTCAGGATGACTATTTCCCGGTTGACAATTTTGAAGAGATTTCCGGAAAAGGTTATGAAGCAAGCGTAAGAGGAAATAGTTATAAAATAGGCTCGGCAAAATACAATAATCAGGAGTCTAAAAATCTTGAAACCGCAGTTTACATTAGTAAAAACAATGAGTTTATCGGTAAATTTATTTTTAAAAATGAGTACCGTGAAAACCTCAATAATCTTTTCACAAGACTTCTCAATTATAAGATTTTCATTCTGAGCGGCGACAATGCTTCTGAAGAAAATCAGCTTAAAGAGATCATTCCGAATTACAGCTCGATGGCATTTAACCAAAATCCGGAAGATAAGCTTAATTATATTAAAAATCTTCAGGATAAAGGCTTAAAAGTCATCATGCTCGGTGACGGATTAAATGACGCAGGAGCTTTAAAACAGAGCAATGTAGGAATCGCAATTTCTGACGACAGCAACAGCTTTACCCCTTCTTCCGACGTTATTATGAACGGAGAAAAAGTCTCGCAGCTTGACAATTATCTGAACGTTTGTAAAGGCTCAATTACGATTGTAAAAATGACATTCATAATCAGTTTCCTTTACAATATTGTTGGTCTCAGCTTTGCAGTAACCGGTCATATGGATCCTCTTTTTGCGGCATTGATTATGCCTGCAAGTTCCATCACTGTCATCTCTTTCACGACAATTTCAACCTGGATTCTGGGGCAGAAATATTTCAAAAAACAGGCGTAAAAGCCCTTATTTAGACTGATTTTAAATTAGCCTAAACCTGTATTTCGTGATGAATGTCATTATTTTTCACTAAATTTGAACCCCGAAAATAGGTTAATTTTGTTGTCAGATGGATATTCTATATTTAATGATCTTATGCAGCGTTTCTTTGGCTGTAGTTTTTCTGGTCGTATTTATAGTTTTCGCCAGAAAAGGGCAGTTTGAGGATGACGAGTCTCCGGCTGTAAGAATACTTTTTGACTCCGATGAAACAAAGGAAAAAAAAGATACTGGCAACAACAGCGATAAGGAAAAAGAAGATAATAATAAATTTGAAGAAAAAAGTGAATAGTTAATATGGAGACACAAAAGTTTAGTTATGACAACAGTATTGTTCGTGCATTCCTATACGCGACCATAGTTTTTGGAATTATCGGTTTCGTATTTGGATTAACGGCAGCATTGATGCTTTTCTATCCTGAGCTTCCTGAATTTTTGTTCGGAACTGACGATACAACCATCAACAGTCTGGCATCAGGAAACATACAAGGGTTAATTAATACCAACGGTGCGTTAGGGTTTGGTAGAATAAGAATGCTACACACCACTACGGTAATTTTTGCATTCGTATGTAATATTGTTTATGTAGGGGTTTATTATTCTACACAAAGATTATTAAAAACCAGAATGTACAGCGATACTTTATCGTGGATCCATTTCTGGACATGGCAGTTTATGATTGTTGCTACATTCATCACATTCTTTATGGGGATCAATACTTCAAAAGAATATGCTGAGCACGAGTGGCCAATCGATATATTAATCGCAGTTTCATGGATCATTTTCGGGGTGAATATGATTTTAACGATTGCAAAAAGAAGAGTAAGACACCTTTACGTAGCGATCTGGTTCTATCTTGGAACCTGGGTTGCAGTAGCGATGCTTCACATATTCAACAACTTAGAAGTACCATTAACGTTCTCCGGATGGAAGTCTTATTCTGCGTATGCAGGAGCAAAAGATGCCATCGTACAATGGTGGTACGGTCACAATGCGGTAGCTTTCGTATTGACGACTCCTGTTTTAGGTTTAATGTATTATTTCTTACCTAAAGCTGCAGACAGACCGGTATTCTCATACAAATTATCAATTATTCACTTTTGGTCATTGATTTTCGTTTATATCTGGGCCGGACCTCACCACCTTCAGTACACCGCTTTACCAGCTTGGGCTCAAGCAGTGGGAACTGGTTTCTCAATCATGCTTATTGCACCATCTTGGGGAGGTATGCTGAACGGACTTCTTACATTAAGAGGAGCCTGGGATAAAGTAAGAGAAAATCCTATTCTGAAATTCTTCGTAGTTGCAGTTACGTGTTATGGTATGGCAACTTTTGAAGGACCTCTTTTGGCTACAAAAAACATCAATAAAATTGGTCACTTTACAGACTGGGTTATCGGTCACGTACATTTAGGAGCATTAGGATGGAATGGTTTCATGGCATTCGGTGTGATCTATTACTTGGTTCCGATCATGTGGAGAACCAAAATGTGGTCTGTTAAATTAGCAAACTGGCATTTCTGGTTAGGTACTTTAGGAATTATTTTCTATGCTGTACCAATGTATATTTCAGGATTTACTCAGGGGTTAATGTGGAAACAATTCAACCCGGACGGAACATTATTGTGGAAAAACTGGCTAGACACCGTTACTGCAATTATTCCTTACTTTAAAATGAGATTCGTTGGTGGTTTATTCTACCTTTCAGGAGGTCTTTTAATGGTGGTGAATGTTTACATGACGATCAAAAAAGGATCATTCCAGAAAGAAGTTCCTGCAGAAGCTCCGGCTTTGGCAAATATCAGCAACAAAAGAAAAGAAGGAGAAGGTTTCCACCTTTGGCTGGAAAGAATGCCTGCTTTATTAACGGTATTATCATTGCTTACTATCTCAATAGGAAGTATGGTAGAGATTATTCCTACTTTATCATTGAAGAAAAGTGTACCAACAATATCTGCGGTAAAACCATATTCACCGCTGGAGCTTGAAGGTAGAGATCTATATATCCGTGAAGGTTGTAACGCTTGTCACTCGCAGATGGTAAGACCATTCAGAGACGAGATCGTAAGATTTAACGGTAAAAATGGACAGTACTCTAAAGCCGGAGAGTTTGTTTACGACAGACCTTTCCTTTGGGGATCGAAAAGAACAGGACCGGATTTGCATAGGGAAGGAGGTAAAAACCCAAGTTCTTGGCACTATAAGCATATGTATAACCCAAGACAAACGTCTGCAGGTTCTATTATGCCACGTTACCCATGGTTGATTTCAAATAATCTTGACCGTTCTCAAATGGTGGACAAAATCAAGTTTATGAAAAATACCTACGATGTACCTTATACAAAAGCTCAGATTGATACTGCAGATAAATGGGCAGATAATCAGGCAGCAAAAATTGTAAAAGATATCTTCGTAGAAGCGGCTGACCTTAAAGAAGCGTATGCAAAAAGACCTCAGGGAGAATTAGAGAAAAAAGAGATTATTGCTCTTATCGCTTATCTTCAGAGATTGGGAACCGATATTAAAACGACAGAAATAAAAACAGCCAGTAACTAATAAAATTAAAAGTTTACGATGATTCCTCAAAACTTTAAAGATATATTATCCAATACCGACAATGCAGGTTTTTATCAAACATTGGCTCTGATTTTCTTTATGCTGTTTTTCGTTGCTTTGATTATATATGTTTTTAGCAGGCCTAAAAAATATTACAAAGAAGAAGAGCACGCTCCGCTTGAGGATGACGAAGATGATTTTAATTTAAAAAATTAAACTATTTATTATGAGACAAAGAACACCGGTTTTTGTAAACATTTTAATAATAACGGTATTATTAGTAATATTTTATTATTTATTTGTTCAGAGCTACGCGTTTTTAGCTTCACCATATTTCTGGGGAACTGTTGTGATCAGTGCTATTTTAGCATACATTCACAGCGCTATCGGAGATTTGATTGAAAACAATAAATTCAAAAAATTAACGGCTGAAGAAAAATCTGCGTATTTAGCAGAGAAAAAAGTACCTTATTTTCAGAGACTTTATGCAGCTGCCTTCAAAAAACAGTCTGATACTGAAGAAAAAGATATTCTTATTGACCACGGTTTCGACGGAATTATGGAATTGGATAATCAATTACCAAAATGGTGGTTAGGTTTATTCTACTTCGGGACTGTATTCTGTATCGTTTATATCTGTGCTTATGCGTTTACAGATTTTGCACACCCGATTAGTGAGTATGATAAAGAATATAAAGAGCAAGAAGCTGCTATCGCAATATATCTTGCAGATCAGCCACCGGTAACTATAGAATCGGCATCTTTCTCTGAAGACAATATTGCAGCAGGTGAAGAAATCTTCAAAACCAACTGTGTATCTTGTCACTCAGATGGTGGTAAAGGAGGTATCGGACCAAACCTTACAGATAATTTCTGGCACAACCAGCCTGAGAAAACTTTATTCAAAAACGTATTCCACGTTGTAGAAAATGGTGTTGCAGGGACTGCAATGCAGGCTTGGGGTAAAAATGGAGTTCTTACAGGAGGCGATATTGAAAAAGTTGCAGCTTACGTCTACTCTATCAACCAGCTTAAAAAACCAATTACACCTAAAGAAGGAGGCGCACCGCCATATGGTGATGAGGCTCATTGGGAAAAACAGTAATTAAAAAAAATAGATAAACATATGAAAAACATAATTTGTTATTAGATAAAAATAGTAACGAATTATGTTTTTTCGTTTTTTAAAACCTAGTAAAAATGTCAAAAATAGATGAAGACATCGTTCGCGGTGGACAGGGGCAGGTTTTAGACCCTGAAACCTATAGAGATTCTATAGGCACAATGGAACAATCCGGTAAACGAAAATGGGTTTTTCCAAAAAAACCAAAAGGAAGATATACCAACAAAAGAGAATTGGTAAGTTATCTTCTTCTGATTATTTATTTTGCCGTACCATTTATCAAAATTAATGGGAACCCGTTTTTTTTGTTTAATGTTATCGACAGAGAATTTTTTATTGCAGGACAGCCTTTTTATCCGCAAGACTTTTTTATCCTTACTTTAGGTGCTATTGCATCTCTTATTTTCATTATTATTTTTACCATTGCATTCGGAAGAATTTTCTGCGGGTGGATCTGCCCTCAGACAATTTTTATGGAATCTGTCTTTCGTAAAATAGAATACCTGATTGAAGGAGACCGAAATAAGCAAATGAAGCTGGACAGACAAGAGTGGAACTCTGAAAAAATTTGGAAAAGAAGCTTGAAATGGTCGGTTTACATTATCATTTCCCTGATTATTACACACTTTATGTTTATGTATATTGTGGGTTATCAGGAAGTATTCAGCATTGTTTCTGAAGGCCCGTTTGCCAATCCTACCAACTTTATCGTAATGATACTTTTTACGGCAGCTTTTTACTTTGTTTTTGCGTGGTTCAGAGAGCAGGTTTGTACATTGGTTTGTCCTTACGGAAGATTGCAGGGCGTTTTAATTGATAAAGAAACCATCAACGTATTTTACGATTTTAAAAGAGGTGAAAACCGCTCTAAATGGAGAAAAGGGGAAGACCGAAAAGCCGCAGGAAAAGGAGATTGCATCGACTGTTATCAATGTGTAGTCGTTTGTCCTACCGGAATTGACATCAGAGACGGGCAACAATTGGAATGTGTAAACTGTACCGCATGTATTGATGCCTGTGACGAAGTAATGGAAAAGGTAGGTTTACCGAAAGGCTTGATACGTTATGCATCCGAAAAAGAAATAGAAACCGGAACTCCGTATAAATTTACAGGAAGAATGAAAGGTTTTGCCGTTGTTTTGGTCTTACTGGTAGGATTTTTAGGATATTTACTCTCAAGCCGTGGCGAAATAGAAGCAAAATTCATCAAACCTGCAGGAAGCACATTCTTTGTAAGAGAAGGGAAAATCATCAACACCTACAACTATACTTTCCTTAATAAAACAAATGATAAAAAGATTGTTACCATCAAAGTAATAGAACCTGCTCACGCAGAAGTAGGCTACAGCGGATCAAGCAAAATAAGTGTGGAACGCGACAAGATTTCAAAAGGAACCATCAACATCAGCTTTCCGGAGGCAGATATGAATCTGTCTAAACAAAACATCACCATCGGCGTTTATGATATGAAAGGAAAACTGATCGATTCTTATCAGACGTATTTCGAAGGACCTTTTAAATTACAGTTTTAAAATTTTAAGATTATGAAAAATTTCACTTGGGGACACGGTATTTTTTTAGCTTTAGCCTCATTTATTATATTTATTTTATCCATGGTTTTTCTTTTCCCGAACGGGCAGAAAAATTCTGAAATGGTAACTGACAAATATTACGAAGAAGAGCTTCTTTACCAATCGGTAATAGATGCCAAAAAACGTGGAGATGAGCTTCTTGAAAAGCCTGTTTACAGTCAGTCGCCACAAGGTATTAAACTAACGTTGCCGAAAGATGTCAACAATTCAAATTCGATAGTAAGTTTTGTTTTAAACAGATCAGATGACCAGAATTTAGACATAAAAAAAACGGTAAAGCTAGATGTAGCAAATTCATTTCTGATCCCGGCTTCAGTTTTAAAAAACGGAAATTATACCTTAAGACTTCATTGGATCAAAGATAAAATCGACTACAGACTCGATTATGACGTGATATGGAAATAGCATTGATTATATCTGCAATTGGCTTAGGCTTCGCGTCCGGTTTTCACTGTATCGGAATGTGCGGTCCCATTGCGTTATCAATGGGTTTAACCAAAAAGCAGGCAACCAATTATTACCTTCAAAATTTCACCTATCAGTTTGGAAGAATCACAACTTATGCTTTTTTAGGAGCAATATTGGGAATTGTAGGTCAGGGTTTTGAAATGGCAGGTTTTCAGCAATATCTTACGATTGGTGTGGGAATTTTGCTGATTATCATGGCTTTGTTTTCGTTTGGCGGAAAAGATTTTGTTTCAAAGATTCCTTTTATTTCTAAATTTCTTTTTAAAGTTAAATCAAACTTAGGAAAACTCCTCCAAAAAGCAGATTACCGCTCAAGATTCACCACAGGTATTTTGAACGGTTTTTTACCCTGCGGAATGGTTTACATGGCTCTTACAGCCAGTCTTGCAAGCGGCGGAATTTGGCAGGGCGCTTCTTTCATGGCATTATTCGGATTGGGAACACTTCCGTTTATGTTCACAGTTGTTTTGGTGGGAAATTTGATGAATCAGGCATTCAGAACAAAAATTTTAAAAGCAATTCCAGTCGTAATGATTATCTTGGGTGGATTATTTATTTTAAGAGGACTTGAACTTGGGATTCCCTACATTTCTCCGCCTTCGGAAGCTATGATGGTTTCTCCGGAGCATGATGTGAATTGTCACAACACAGATCCGAATCATAAGCATAGTGTGGAGACTTGTCATTGACTCAATATAAACATAAACTTTTTTATGAACTTGCAACTATTTTTGAGGCAAAATTTATATACTCTTTATGCTACATTTTTAGATTGATTAGACATTAAATTTTGATACTCTTTTATAGTTAAATTTCCTAAAGCCGAATGCCTTCTGTGAGTGTTGTAAAATGTTTCTATATATTCAAACACAGAGTTTTTGGCATGATCTCTAGTTTCATATTTATTTTGGTAGACAAGTTCTGTTTTCAGAGTTTTGAAAAAGCTCTCTGCTACAGCATTATCATAACAGTTCCCTTTTCCACTCATGCTTCGAGTAATGTTTTTTCCGACTATTGATGTAAATTCTGTACACGCATATTGTATTCCTCTATCTGAATGGAAAATCAAGCTGTCATGATCCTGTAAAGGACGATGGAGTCTTGCCATTTTCAAGGCAGCAATACTGGCCTGAGCCTTCATCGTCTCACTTAATGACCAGCCGATAACCTTTCTGTCAAACAAATCAATGACTGTAGTAAGATACAACCAACCCTGACCTGTGCGGATATACGTAATATCAGACACCCAAACCTCTGTTTTTAACCTGAAAATTTTGATTCAAATAATTTTCAGCAACAGGGTATCGATGGGATGAGTTGGTAGTTTTCTTAAATTTTTTCTTTACAATACTTCTCAGGTTGCGTTCTCTCATTAATCTAGCCACCAAAGGACGTGAAGCTCTCATTCCTTTTGCTTCTAGTTCTCGGGCAATACGAGGGCTTCCATACCTCCCACGGCTCCAATGATAAATACTGAAGATTTCTGCTGATAAAATGGCTCTTCTTTCTGATCGCTTACTAGGCTTTCTTTTCTTCCAATGATAAAAACTGCTCCTGCTTACCTTTAATACTTCGCACATCTTCCCGACAGGAAACACTCCAGCGTGTTCTTTGATAAATTTATATCTTACCCGTCTCTCTTGGAGAAGATGCCTACCGCCTTTTTTAAGATGTCACGTTCAAGCTTTGTTTCTTCTAGTTCCTTGCGTAGTCTCAATAACTCTTCCCTTATCGGATCAGAGGATATTTGTTTTTCCTTACTAAGCTTACCTTCTTTGTGAAGTTTTCGCCAATTGACTAGACTTTCTTTACAGATCCCTAATTCTTCAGCTACCGAGGATACATTGCCTCGCTGATCACTTAAAGATACTGCCCCAATCTTGAACTCAAAACTGTAATTTTTTCTGATCTTTTTCATACTCTTAAAGATAAAGAGTATAAGAATTGTGTCCTAACAAAGTTAGCAACTCCAATGGCTTTCTTTTATATAAATCTAAACTTTAATTAATCAATTCAAATCTCGCATATTCAGCGATTTTCTTAGGAAGCCTAATTCCTTCCGCAGTCTGATTATTTTCARGCAAAGCTGCCATAATTCTCGGCAATGCCATTGCAGAACCATTTAACGTATGCACCAACTGAGATTTTCCGTCTGCTTTATAACGGCATTTCAATCGATTTGCCTGGAAAGTTTCAAAATTTGAAACAGAACTTACTTYCAACCATTTTTCCTGAGCAGCACTCCACACTTCAAAATCGTAAGTCATTGCTGAAGCAAAACCGGTATCGCCACCGCAAAGCCTTAAAACTCTGTAAGGCAATTCAAGATCTTCTAAGATCGACTTGATGTGTTCTACCATTTCTTCCAAAACAGCATAAGAATTCTCGGGTTTTTCGATTCTTACAATTTCTACTTTTTCAAACTGATGAAGACGGTTCAACCCTCTTACATGAGCTCCGTAACTTCCTGCTTCTCTTCTGTAACATTGAGAAAATGCGGTGTTTTTAATCGGAAGATCCTTTTCATCCAGCAAAACATCACGGTATAAATTCGTCACCGGAACTTCCGCTGTAGGAATTAAATATAAATCGTCTGCATTGATGTAATACATTTGCCCTTCTTTATCCGGCAATTGACCTGTTCCGTAACCTGAAGCTTCATTCACAACGTGTGGTGGATTTACTTCAAGATAACCTGCATCCGTATTTTTATCTAAGAAATATTGAACCAAAGCTCTCTGCAATCTCGCTCCTTTTCCAAAATACACAGGAAAACCGGCTCCGGCAATTTTCACTCCCAATTCAAAATCAATAAGGTTGTATTTTTTTGCAAGCTCCCAATGAGGAATTGCCCCTTCTCCTAAACCTTCCACATCGTGAGACTGATAAATAATTTCGTTATCATCTGCAGAAACTCCGGCTTTCACCAATTCGTAAGGAACGTTTGGGATCTGATACAAAATATCAAGCAAAGCTTTTTCTTTGATCTCAAGCTGCGATTGCAATTCTTTACTCGACTCTTTGAACTGCGCTGTTTTAGATTTGGATGCTTCAGCTTCTTCTCTTTTTCCTTCTTTCATTAAAATACCAATTTCTTTGGAGATTTTATTGATCTCGGAAAGTTGTGAATCTAATTCAAACTGAATTTTTTTTCTTTCTTCATCGGTAACGATAGCCTCGTCTACCAACTCAAGATTCCTGAATTGTCTTTTTTGAAGACCTTCTAAAACGCGTTCTTTATTGTCGCGTAAAAAATTAACCTGTAACATAAATGTTTAATGTTTAAAAGTTTAAGGTTTAAGGTTGAGTTGCATTGAACTTTGAACCCTGAACTTTGAACCGTTCGTGCAAATTTAAGATTATTTTATGACTGTAGCCACATTCGGTTGATCCGGAACTTTTGTAAAGACCAATTGCTTGTTGTAAAGCACTCTCGAAACTTCGAAAACAGTTGGTGAAGAGTGATAAAAAATTTCCATCGTATCATTCACTACGGGATCATTCTGCGTTTCGGATATTTTTTTGATTAAAGAAACCTGAATTACAGATCTGTAAATCTTATTTCCATCAGAATCACCTTCCACAAACTGTCTTGTTGCGCCTGCAAGATATTCGAGATAATAGGTAGAATCAGCGAGCATTTTCCGGCTGTAGCTTACATTCACATTATCTTTTTCGGCAAGCTCATCAGTAAAAGTAACTCCTGTGTAAGATCCTATTGCTGTAGGTTTCAAAAGGTCATTTCCGGATGAATCTTTGATGTAAAGATTAAAAAGCTGATCAATTTTCTGCAGAGAATCATCGTCACTTCCGCAACTGAGAAGTGAGAGACTGATGATCGTAAAAACAAGAAATATTTTCTTCATTCTTACAAAGATAAAGATATTAATGAAAAATAAGTTTAGTGATTTTCAAAATATTTTTGATACCAAAGCTCAAAAGTAACCAATTGCCAGATTTTCACACAGTCGTATTCATTTTTTTGGTTATTCCACCATTCATCAATAATTTCAGATCTGAAAAATTTTCTATTTTTTAAGCTGTTTAAATTTTCAAGAATAAAATCTCTTACTTTCGGTTCGGTTTTAATGAAATGAGCAAGCGGGAAAGAAAATCCGCGCTTTGGCATTTTCAAAATTTCCGAAGGAAGATATTTTTCGGCAACTTTTCTTAAAAGCGGTTTATTCTGAATTCCATTGTATCGTAATTTCTCAGGCAAAGAAGAAACATAATCGATTAGATCATTGCTCAGGTAAGGATAACGAAATTCTACACCGTATTTCATTGCGCTCAGATCATCTCTGAAAACATGATGTGAAGAAAGTGAATATTTCATATCATACTCAAAAAAACCTTCGTAATCTTTAGTTTCAGATAATTTTTTATTTTTTAAATTGGTTTTAATTGTATTAAAAACAGACTCAGAAAAAACATTTTTCGTTTCCAAAGGTTTCATTCCGACCTGGCTTTGCCTGAAAAAATCAAGCATATTATCCTGAGAAAAATAGTTTTTTACTTTTCTTGAAAAATCATCATTGGTAAAAATAAAATGACGGATAAAATTGAAATTCTTCATCGAAAGCCATTTATTGAGCTTTAAAGAATGAGAATAGCCTGCAAAAAGTTCGTCGGCTCCGTTTCCGCTTAAAACGACTTTGAAACCTTCATTTTTTGCAAATTCTGCTGCATTCATCAATACTTCAAGACTGCTGTAAGGTTCTTCAAAATGCTGAATATTTTCTTTTAACTGATTTAAAATCTCTTCATCCGAAACTTTTTTCACCTCATGCTTAATCTCTATTTTTCCAGCCATTAAAGAAGCATTTTTCACTTCACTTTCCGAAAACTGATACGAAATGGTAAATGCATTAATATCATTTTTAAAAGGTTTGGCTTTTGCCGTAATCAGCGTAGAATCTATTCCGCCGCTCATCATGCTTGTCACCGGAACATCGGCAAAGAGCTGTTCTTCCACGCTTTCAGATAATAATTGATCCACTTTTTCAACTGCTTCTTCTTCCGAAATATTTTCTATTTTTTTAGTCGGGAAATTCCAGTAAAATTGTTTTGATATTGAGTAATCATTTAAATTTAAAACTAAAAAAGAAGCAGGTTCTAATGAATAGATGTTCTGAAAACACGTTTCCGGCGCTAAAGTAGTCTGGAAAAGAAAATTGGTATAAACACCATTCCAATTGACTTCCGGTTTGATAAATTCATTTTTCAGGATAGATTTTATTTCGGAAGCCCAAACTAAAACTTCATTATTTTTAAAATAAAACAATGGTTTTAAACCAACTCTGTCTCTTCCAAGAATCAATTTTTGTTGGTCTAAATCGACTAAAGCAATGGCAAACATTCCGTCGAATTTAGAAAACATTTCGGTTCCCCATTCTTCGTACGATCTTAAAATAACTTCCGTATCAGAATTACTTTTAAATTGATAGCCTAAATTTTCAAGTTCTTTTCTGATTTTTTTAAAATTATAAATCTCGCCATTGAAAGTAATCATTATTTTCTCATCATCTGAAAGCATTGGTTGATGCCCTTTTTCAGACAAATCTAAAATGGAAAGCCGGCGAAAACCTAAAGCAATTTTCGAGTTTGTTTCATTTAAAACTGGGAAAATTTCTTTAATTTTTTGTGTAGAATCGTTTCCTGAAAAAGATTTTCCATAAAAGCCATCAGAAATCCAGAAACCTTCATCATCCGGACCACGATGACGGATCGCATTATTCATCTCTAAAATATTTTTAGAAGAAATTTCTTTCCTGAATGAATAATAGCCGCAGATTCCGCACATAGTTTAAAACTTTTTTGAGTGGTAAAAATAAGGATTTAACTATAATTTTCTTTAATATCTTTTATTATGGAAATTTCACGCAAAGGAAGACAAAGAATTTTAAATCTTACCGTTTTTAGGTTAAACCAAGGCGTAAACTTAACAAAGAAACACAAATTTTAAAACCTTAAATATCAATCCCTTTTTTTAGAAAAAGTTTTAATCAGAGAATTAATTCCAGGTTTAGAAATTATATAATCTTTGATATTAAAATCGGTAGACTTGTAAAATTTCCAAAATAAAATTGCCGCGGAAACAACGTATGAAAAAGTTGTTACAAAACAGGCGCCCCAAATTCCCCATTTCGGAATGGCAAAAAATGAGAATCCAACGGTAATCAATAAACCTACAATAGATTTTATGTTTAATATTTTCAGCTCTTTAATTCCTGAAAAATAATAGCCGATCATATCGCTTACTGCGATTGCCAGAATTCCGGGAGCGAGTAAAAGCATGATTGTTTTGGTCTCACTAAATTCTTTTCCAAAAATAAATGAATAGGCAAAACCGGGAATAATCAAAATTCCCAGGAAAAAAACAAGCATCAACGTAAATGAAAGTTTGAGTGAAGATTTGGTTTTAGCAATAGATTCTTCCCTACTTTCGCTGTTCACAACATCAGAATAGAGAACAACGGCAATGCTTCTAGTAATCGTCCATATTGCTTCTGAAAAAGTGATCCCGATTGAGAAAATTCCTACGGCAGCAATTCCTTCAAAATATTCTAAAAAATAAAAAGAAAGCCTGTAATTTAAAAACTGAATAAAAGCGCTCAGCTGAGTTTTCCAACCGTATTCAAACATATTGATGAAGACCGGTTTTGAAAAGGAAAATTCTGAAAACTTACATTTTTTCAAGATTAAAAATAGACTCGTTAAAAAAAGGCATAATAAACAGAAAATCTGAGCTAAAAAGTATACCGAGACATCTTTCAGCTGAACAATATAAATTAATATTAAGAGAAACAAAACATGAACAAGCTGCTGTAAAACCGTATAAATATTGAAAAACCTGATGTTCTGCGTTCCAATAAACAGACTGATATTGGTTGATAAAAGTGACGACAGAACAGAAATACCGATCAAATAATACAAAAACTCATTCTGAATTGCCGCAAAACTGAATATCAATGGAACCGCAGTTCCTATAATGAGCGACCAGAGATAAGAGTACGCCAAAACCTGCTCTACCTTAAATTTTCTCGCAAAATAAGAAGTGCTGCTTCCCGAAAAAATACTGCTGAAAAAACTAACCAACGCAACATTTGCAATTACGATCGAGATCGTTCCCTTTCCTTCGCTTCCCCACATATTGGTGGAAAAGATCACCAAGCCAAAGCTCAGGATCAGGATAAGAAACCTTGAGATGAAGGTTTGAACAACTTTAAGCTGTTTCATCAGTTATTTTTTGGGAAAGAATTTTTAATAAAGTTAACAAAAGAATTTTTGATGAGTTCCCAATTAAAATTTTGCTTAAATTCTTTTCGGGCATTGTTTGCATGAAGTTCGTAAAGCTCAGGTCTTTTAAGATAAGCTTCAATATGATCAGCAATTTTTTCAGAATCTTTCGGATCGACTAAAAAACCAAAACCATAAACATCCATATGTTTTTTTATCCCTTTTAAAGCTGAATAAATAATCGGTTTTCCGGCGCCCATGTAATAGAATAATTTGATCGGAAGCGAATGATGGTTTTCAAAATTAAAATTTCTTAAATCAAAACAAATATCAGCATCAGCAAAAGCTTGTGTGAAGTTTTCAAAAGAAGTTGGTTTCCTTATTTCGATGTTCTTCAGCGGAGATTGGGCAAGAATTTCTGAGAAATAGATTTCGTCTTCTTTTTTTCTGGCAGAACCAACGATCAGAATTTTGATATTTAATTGAGGATTTCTTTTGTAAAGCTCTTCCACAGCGTTGAAAAAATTCCCTATTCCTTTATCTTCTGAAATAGCACCGGTGTAACAAAGTGTTATTCCATCAGGCTTTAATTGATTAATATTTTCAGAAACAAATTTTTCGTGAGGATAATACGGCAGAATGATTTTCTTTTTAAAAGGAAAAAAATAAGCCAGCGGAAATTTTTTGGTTTCTTCACCAAAGATAAAATGAGTGCTTAAAAAGCCTGCGTAAAGCTGTATCAAAAAAAATTTGATTCCGTGAACAAATTTCATCAGTAAACTAAAATCCTGTAGCATCGACATTGCAGGATACCATTCCGTAATATCGTAAACAACGCTTACTTTTTTAGTTTTACTAAATTTTTTTGCAGCAATTACCGCAATCGGTTCAGAGCAAATGATACAATCCGGCTGAAAAGAATGACAAACTTCTGTAAACTTCTGAATTTTTGTTTGTACCGATTGATTTAGAACGTCAAAAGACTCTATTTCAACACCTTCAATTTCGCCTTTAAATTCTTTCGTTAAGCTACAAATCTTAACATTAAAACCATCCATAACCAATTCTTTTGCCTGATGAAAAAAGATTCTGTCATCATCATAATTGTGCGCAGTGGTTAAGAATAGAATTTTAGGCATGAAGCTTTTGGTTGTTAGTTGATGGTTGATGGTCTAAAAATCAATGTACAACAAACAAAAATATATTATTTTCAAGACTTAGTTAAAAAATTCCTCGTCGGTTTCTAATAATCAGAAGCCAAGAGGAATTTTCTTTATTTCGTTAAGAATTATTTTATGGTCACTGCCCAGCTTTTGCTGAAAGGCAATAAGAAGTTTCCTAAAAATTCTAAATAGGTATTTTTTGAGAAATCAAAAACCTCAATGTCTTTAGACAATTCTCCGCTTCTGATCTTGTTTTTAAAATCGATAAGTTTCAAAGTTTTTACTTCCCCGTTTTCTACAAAACTGGCTTTCATCCTGTCGAATAATCCCAACTGATATTCTTCGTCGATCTCTCTCATTATTTTTCCTAACGCATCGATGCTGCAACCGGAAGCCATTTCTTTTTCTTCGTCTACACAGATAACGATAAACTGATTTTTTTCAATTTTAAAAGATGACGAAAGCGGTTTTCCGTGTGCTGCCCAACCTGCCAGAAAATCATACAATTTTTCGGTAATTACTTTGGCTTCTTTAGTGGTAAAAGGTCTTGATGCAGGATATATGATAACTCTGTAATCGTTTGCTTCAACAATATTAGATTCTTCAATTTTCATTTGTAATAAATTAAAGAGTAAAATTACGCAATTTTCCTGAGTTGGAAACCATTGTATTTTTTGCTTAAAGCATACATCAATACAATAAAAAGAAGAAGGACAAAACCTAAAAAGAATCTTAAATTGGCGCTATCAGGAAAAAACACAAATTTGATGTAAATATTGGATAATTGTAGTATTTAATGATGGCAATATAGATTACTGCAAATGAAAATCCTTGGATAATTAAACTGTAATCGATCTTTTTATTTTCATTAAAATATTTAAAAATGAAAACCACGAAAAGGTAGCTCATTGCAAACAATACATAATCTGGTCTGATTAAAATGCAGCAAAGAAGAAAAATAAATGGTAATAATTCTGATTTCTTTTGAAGTACACTAATGATGAAAAGCATCAGAAATACAAAAACAAACATATCCGGCGTAGGATTTTGCGCCATGTCTCTTACCGGCGGAAACCAGAAAACAAACAAAGTTAGCAGCGGTGCTATAAAATAGTTTTTAGGAAAGAACTGTTTTAGAGCATAAAACACCAGCAAACCGCAAATAAAATAAGAGAAAACATTGACCAGAAGAACCGAATGAGGCCCTGTAAATCCTAGCTTATATAAAACATAAACCGCAACATTATAACCGATCTTAATCTTATAGTAAGGCAATTGCTCGCCAAAAGCTTTGTAATCTGCATAGAAAACTTCGTTGGCGTGATTGTAATGGAGGATGTCGTCAAATTCTATTTTTGATGCTTCTTTTTCGATATCGGAGTACACCATTTCGTGTACTTTTTGGGGTTCATCAGGAAATTCCCAAGAATAAATGCTGCCCAAATAACCGGGCATATCCCAATCGTAAACTCTGTTCTGATAGCAGGAAAAAGTAAGAAAACTTAAACCTAAAATAAAAAAAAGGAAGGATAAACCCCATTTTAATTTCATATGTAGATTTTATTTTTTTTAAAGGACATATGCAATCGTGGTTTCTTCATAAGTATTTGTGTTTCCAAATCATGGCAATTTCATAACTCAAGATTTATCCTTTTTTGGAAAATATTTACAGATCTTCTGCTTCTGCCAAAAGTTCTACAATATCTTTTACTTCTACTTCTGTATTTTTATTGAAATGTTTCACACCATCCGTCAACATGGTGTTGCAGAAAGGACAACCTGTTGCAATAATTTTAGGCTCAAAAGAAAGTGCTTCTTCTGTTCTTTCAACATTGATGTCTTTCTTTCCTTTTTCAGGTTCTTTAAACATCTGCGCACCACCTGCGCCGCAGCAAAGACCATTGGTTTTGCAACGTTTCATTTCAACAAGCTCTGCATCGAGTTTTTCTAATAATTCTCTTGGCGCTTCATATTCATTGTTGGCTCTTCCCAAATAACAAGGATCGTGGAAGGTAATTCTTCTTCCTTTGAATGTTCCGCCTTCAATTTTAAGTCTGCCTTCATTCATCAGCTGTCTCAAAAACTGAGTGTGATGAATTACTTCATAGTTTCCGCCTAAATTCGGATATTCATTTTTTAAAGTATTAAAACAGTGCGGACAAGCCGTAACGATCTTTTTCACTTCATACGCATTCAGAACTTCAATGTTCGTCATTGCCATCATCTGGAAAACAAACTCGTTTCCTGCACGTTTTGCGGGATCACCGGTGCAGCTTTCTTCCTGTCCTAAAACAGCAAATTCAACGCCTATTTTATTTAAAATTTTGCAGAATGCTTTGGTTATTTTTTTGGCTCTGTCATCGAAACTTCCGGCACAACCTACCCAGAAAAGAACTTCCGGAGATTTGCCTTCCATTGCGTAATCCGCCATTGTTTTTATATTGAAATCCATATCAGTTTCAAATTTATCAATATAACATTGTAACAGTTTACCAATGATTGTTACATCGTTATATTTTTACATTATTAGATTAATTAGTCTTTTGCCCAGTTCAGACGATCAGCCTGATTGTATTGCCAAGGTGCGGCATTGTTTTCTACATTGGTCATCATCAGATTTAATTCCTGTGGTGCTGCAGACTGCTCCATCACCAGGAATCTTCGCATTTCGAAAATAATAGAAAGCGGATCTAAAAGTACCGGACAAGCCTGTGTACAAGCATTACAAGTTGTACAAGCCCAAAGTTCTTCTTTCGTAATATAATCGTTCAGCAATTTTTTGCCGTCGTCTTCAAACTTTCCGTTTTTATCGATGTTTCTGCCAACTTCTTCCAAACGGTCTCTTGTTTTCATTAAAATCAATCTCGGAGAAAGCTTTTTACCCGTAATATTTGCCGGACAAACCGAAGTACATCTTCCGCATTCCGTACAAGAATAAGCGTTTAATAACTGAACTTGGTTCAAATCAAAAACATCTTCTGCACCAAATTTTGACGGAGCTTCTTCTGCACCTTCAGCAGGAGCTGCATAAGGATCTGCATTCGGATCCATCATCAGTTTGATTTCTTTGGTAACCGATTCAAGATTATTGAATTTTCCGTATAAATCAAGATTGGCATACCAAGTACTCGGAAATGCAAGAATTATATGTAAATGTTTAGAATAATAAAGGTAATTCATAAAGAACAGAATCCCTATAAAGTGGAACCACCAAGCTCCTCTTTCAACAAAAACTAAAAATCCGTTGTCAAAACTGAAAATCTCTAAAAACGGAACCAAAGTCATTTCACTGATCGGAAAGCTTCCATGAGCATCTAAAACTCCTCTTTGCTGTAAAATAAAATCGGAAGAATTCATCGAAAAGAAAGCAACCATTAAAGCAAATTCAATGATCAGGATCCAGTTGGCGTCATTTTTTGGCCATCCGAAAAGTTCTTTCATCGTTAATCTTTTCACGCCGTAAAAATTTCTACGAATAAAGAAAAGTACAACTCCAACAATTACTAAAAGGGCTAAAATCTCTAAAGTTGCTGTGAAAAAACTGTAAAAACTGTGACCAAAAATTGTTGCTAAGAAACGGTGGGTTCCGAAGATTCCGTCAACAACAATTTCGATCAATTCGATATTAATAATTACAAAACCAACGTAAACAAAAAGGTGCAAAACACCTGCAATTGGTCTTGCTGTCATTCTGCTTTGTCCCATTGCGACTCTCGCCATGGTTTCCCAGCGTTCAGCTTTTCTGTCGCTGCGGTTAATTTCTCTTCCTAACCTTATATTTCTGTAAATCTTCAGAAGACTTTTTCCGAAAAGCCCGAAACCGGCAATCAATAAAATCAGGAAAAATACATTATCAAGATACTGCATACCGTAGATTTTATTCTTTACTGTTCTTACCGAAAACCGAGAAATTGATGTATCTCTTAGGATTCGCTTTCAAATCTTCAATCAGAGAGTTCAGGTTGTTAGAAGCCGCATTCAGGTTGTTGTACAACTGATCATCTTTCATAATCTTTCCTAAACTACCTTCTCCTCTGTCAATTCCGGAAATCACACCATTTAACTTACCAACAGTTTGATCTAAATTGGCAATGGTTTGATTCAATTGTTTTGTATCGATGCTTTCTGCAAGATTTCCGTATTTATCTAAAGTAACTTTACCGCTTTGCATTGTTAAGCTGGCTTCGTCTAAAACTTTCTGTAATTTTGGATCATTGTTCCCCACCAATTTGTTTACACTTCCGGCTGTAGTTTCCAGTGCGCCTACAGTTTTGTTTAAATTGTGAAGCAATATTTTGATTTCCTCTCTGTTTTGGGCATTCATCACCTGATTGGCATTTGCCATCAAAGAGTCTACTCTGTGCAAAACAGTTTGCAGCTGATCTTTCACAGGACCAACCTGAGAAGAAAGACTATTCATCATACCCAGTTTGAAAGCGCCTTTCAAAGTATCTCCATCTTTTGCAGTAGGACCGCCATAGAAAAGATTCACCCTCATTTCTTTACCGCCCATTAAGCTTGGTTCAAAAATTTCCAGGTTTGAATTTTTCGAAAATTCGAAGTTATCATCTACGGTAATTTTTACGATAAAGTGCAGTTTCCCGTCATTGCCTGTCTGAGGAATGATTTTATCAACCTGCCCTACTTTCAGACCATTAATAGAAACGGGAGCAGACTGCGTAAGTCCTTCCACGTTATCATATTTTGCGTAAAATATATTGTCGGTAGTAAAAAGGCTTCTGCCTTTCATAAATTGGAATAAAACCACAAAGCCAACAATGGCTAAAAGCGCGATTAAACCAGCCTTTAATTCTTTACTGAATTTCACTTGTTAAATTTTTTCTAATGTAGCAAATATAGCACATTTTAAGTTAATCTTTCTCTTTATTGCTCTGCGTAAAATACAAAAAAAGCGCCAAAATAATTTGGCGCTTTTATATGGTAAAATTAAGATCTTATTGCTGAGCCCCCAATTTGCTCCAGATTTCAATTCTGTAATCATCAATATCTGCATTATCCTGCAAGCTCTTTAACCAAGCCTGGCCAAACATTCCCTGATTTCTCTGGGTAACAGATTCTGCAAATTGTTTAGCATCTCCAGGTTGTTTGTTTACAGTTTCGTTCTTTTTCACGATTACATAAACTCCTGTTCCGCCTTCAATCGGGTTTGAAACTTTTCCTTTTGCAATACCAAATGCAGCACCGGCAACTTTAGGCTCCATCGCTCCAGCTACAGAAGGATTAAGCATATTTACCTGAGCAGACTGTTTAGTTGTCGCAAATTTAGAAGCAACCTGATCTAAGCTTCCAGCTTTCCCGATTTTTTCTGAAATCTGTTTAGCAGCCAATTGATTCTGAACTACAGTTTCTATCTGATCTCTTACAGATTCAGGATCTGCAAGACCTTTTTCCTGTTTTCCGTTTAAGTAAACAACTACTTTATCTCCTGTTCCTTCTACAGTAAATTCTTCTGTATCACCTTTTTCTCTTTTCTTATCAAAAGCCCAAGCAATGATATCCCCATCTTTATCTGTTCCTAAACCTTGAAGCTGACCGTCAAATCTCTTTGCCGATTTAGCATTAGAATACTGGTAGTTTGATTTTTTAGCAATATTTACAAAATCGTTGAAAGATTTCCCTGTAACCTGCTGAGCAAATCTTCTTGATTTTTTATCAACTTCAGCTTCTGTAGCTTCAGAAGGCTTGATCGTTTTCACGATATGAGCAATTTTATAACCCATCGCCCCTGCTTTTTTATCTTCAATATTGATGATATGATAACCAAATGCAGTTTCGGCTAAACCTGTAGAACCTTTAGGATTATTTGCCAAAAATGCTAAATATCCCGGAGCGAACTGACTTTGAGGAGTCGTCCAACCCACACTTCCTTTTCTTTCAACAGCACCCGGCTCGTCAGAAAGTTTCAGACCTTCCGCAAATTTCGCAGGATTAGCTTTAATTCCTGCCATTAAGCTGTCAGCAATTTTCTTAGCCTGTTCTTTAGTTCTTGTTGCCGTAGATCTTTCAGCACCTTTGTAAGCAATCAGGATATGATTTGACAAGGTAGAATCTGAAGGTTTTTTGTCAACCAATTTAGACAATACATAAAGATTCTGCTCTTTGTAAGGCCCGAAAACCTGTCCTATTGCAGCGGTTTCAATTTTCCCCTGCAATCCTTGAGGCATCTGGTTAGCCTGAACATATGCATTGTTGTAAGGCAGATCTGAATTTGCCATTACAAACATAGAATCATTAGTCGTATTTTGGAAATTTTCTTTTCCTCCGCTTGCATCAGTACCTGCCGAAAGTATTTTGGTAATTTCTTTCTGCACAGCAGCTTCATCTGCCGGACTTGGCTGAGAAGGGAAAAATACGATTCCTAAGTTTCTGCTTGGTTCAGTTTTAAACTGTACCGGATGCTGATCAATATATTTTTTTAAATCTTCAGTCGTAACTTTGATTTTATTTTTCTGAAGATAAGAAGCGTAATCAACTTTTACAAAATCGATATCAGCAAGCTGATCTCTTTGTTTCATCAATTCTTCAGCTTCTTTTTTACCTGTAGTAATCCCTGCAGAAACGTTAGCAAAAACCTGTCTTGCCATGATTCTGTACTCAATGGTTTTTCTGGTTTTAAGCCATTGGTTATATCCTTCAGGACTTGTATTCTTAAGGGTTTCAATTTCTTTTTTTAATTCCTGAAGCTTGAAATTACCTTTTTCGTCAAAAAGCTGCTGGTTTTGAGCAAACATCTGATCAAACTGAATCTGGTTCCAAAACAGATCTTCTGTCATTTCAAAGCCCATTTTTTCAAATTGCTGCTTTACTAATTTTGATTGCACCAGTAATTGCCAAGCCTGCTCTTCTAGACCGTTTTTCGGCTGCCCTTGTTGCTCTGCTTGCTGTTGTAATACGAAAAGCTGGTCGTTGTACTCTTCACGGGTAATCTTTTCACCGTTTACTTTTCCTAAAACATCAGGGTTTTTACCAAAAACCTTATCAATGCTTTCCGGGTTTACCAAAAACGCTAAAAGCGCCAATGCGATCATCCCCATCAAAAGCCAAGGTCTACTCCTAATCTGTCCTAAAATTGCCATTTTATAAATATAGTTTTTATATCAGTGTGCGAAAATACACATTTTTAAGAAATTACAGAAATATAAGTCGTCTTTTTAATTTTTAAAATTCAAATACTCTTAAAATGGAAATTTTGACCGTATTTTTTAACGATTAGCAAATGGCATTAATATTGTCAACCTTAACATACAATTCACATAGATTGCTTTCTTTGAGCAAATTGTGAAATTATCATTATAACGACTTAAACTGAAAATGACAATTTGTCATTCGATTTATTATGACAGAATTTGAAGATATAAATTTTGATGATATTCTTGGTGACGGTTTCAACATTGTAGCCGAAGAAATCAACCTTTCTGATCTCAATATGGACGAGAAAAACCCTGAGCAAAATATTTTCCCCATCTTACCGGTAAGAAATATGGTCATGTTTCCGAATGTGGTAATTCCTATCACGGCAGGAAGAAAAACATCCATACAACTACTTGAAGAAGCACAGCAAAAAGGTGATTATATCGGAATTGTGAGCCAGAAAAACTCTGACATTGAACAACCTGCCGAAAAAGATCTTTACCAAACAGGAACTTTAGCAAAAATTATAAAAATCATTAAACTTCCGGAAGGAAATATTACCGCGATTACCAAAGGATTTCACAGATTTAAAATAAAAAAAATCGTTGAAGCTCAGCCATATTTCAAAGCTGAGATCACCAAATTAAAAGACACAAAGCCTAAAAATAAAGAAGAATACGAAGCATTATTGGAAAACATTAAAGATTTAGCTTTAAAAATTATTGAGCTTGATCCTAACATTCCGAACGCTGCCAATTTTGCCATAAAAAATATCAGCAACAACGAAGACCTGCTGAATTTTGTAAGCACAAATGCCAATTTCCCTTATCTGGAAAAGCAAAAGCTTCTGGAAGAAAAAAGCCTGATGGAAAGAGCTAAAAAGTGCTACGAAATGATGCATGAAGATTTCAGAAAATTGGAATTGAGAAATCAGATTCATCAAAAAACTTCAAAAGATCTTGACAAGCAACAGAGAGAATATTTTCTGAATCAACAAATCAGAACCATTCAGGATGAGTTGGGAGGCGGTCCGGAAAGCGATGTGGAAGATTTAACTAAAAAAGCAAAAGCAAAAAACTGGAATACCGAAGTTGAAGAACATTTCCAGAAAGAAATCAATAGGTTACAAAGACAAAACCCAAATTCTCCGGACTACAACGTTCAGAGAAATTATTTAGATTTCTTTACCGATCTACCGTGGGAAACTTTCACAAAAGATACTTTTGATATTGAAAAAGCAGAAAAAGTTTTAGATAAAGCTCATTTTGGTTTAGAAGATATCAAGAAAAGAATTTTGGAACACATGGCTGTTTTAAAATTAAAAAATAACATGAAATCCCCTATTCTATTATTGGTCGGTCCTCCCGGAGTTGGTAAAACTTCGTTAGGAAAATCTGTTGCCGATGCTTTGGGAAGAAAATATGTACGCGTTTCTTTGGGCGGACTTCATGACGAAAGCGAAATCCGAGGTCACAGAAAAACGTATATCGGTGCGATGGCGGGAAGAATTCTTCAGTCTATTAAAAAATCAGGCACTTCAAATCCTGTAATTGTTTTAGACGAAATCGATAAGGTAGGAAAAGGAATGCATGGCGATCCGAGTTCGGCATTGCTTGAAGTTCTTGATCCTGAACAAAACAGTTCTTTCTACGACAATTTCCTTGAAATGGGTTATGATTTGTCTAAAGTAATGTTTCTGGCAACAGCAAACTCGCTTTCAACCATTCAGACTCCGCTTTTAGACAGAATGGAAATCATTCAGATCGCAGGTTATACTTTAGAGGAAAAAATTGAGATTGCAAAGAGACATTTAATTAAAAAACAACAGGACGAAAATGGTTTGACGGCAAAATCTTTCAAACTTGGAAATCCTGAGCTTAAACATATCATCGAAGCACATACTTCGGAAAGCGGTGTAAGAACTTTAGAAAAAAGGATTGCTGCAATCGCACGTTGGGTTGCTTTACAAACTGCATTGATCAAAGAATACGACACCAAAATTACCATTGAAAAAGTGGATGAAATTTTGGGTGTTCCGAGACCAAAAAGCTTATCGGAATTAACAGACGTTCCGGGAGTTGTTACAGGTTTGGCGTGGACAAGCGTGGGTGGAGACATTTTATTCATCGAAAGCATCACCAGCAACGGAAAAGGAAATCTTACCATGACCGGAAATCTGGGAACGGTAATGAAAGAATCTGCAACGATTGCATTAGAATATATTAAAGCTAAACATGAAGATCTCGGAATAAGCGAAGACGATCTGGAAAAGAAAAATATCCACGTTCACGTTCCTGAAGGAGCAACACCAAAAGACGGACCTTCTGCAGGAATTGCCATGCTGACTTCTATGGTTTCTTCTTTTAAAAATAAAAAAGTAAAACCTCATCTTGCGATGACGGGCGAAATTACCTTGCGTGGAAAAGTGCTTCCTGTAGGCGGAATTAAAGAAAAACTACTTGCTGCAACCAGAGCAGGAATAAAAGAAGTGATTCTCTGCGAAGCCAACAGAAAAGATGTAGAAGAAATAAAGCAGGATTACCTGAAAAACCTGAAAGTAAACTACGTAAGCTGGATGAAAGAAGTGCTGGAACTGGCTATCGAAAAATAAATTTTCAACAATAAACATAAAACCTCACCTGAAAACGGTGGGGTTTTATTATTTTTATACAGCAGATTTTTAATTATGAATTTCATCAAACTTCCATTTCTCCTGAAACTTGCATTGGCAGTGGTTTCTATCATCGGAATCGGTTATCTCATCAAATTGGGACAGAGCATTCTGGCTCCGTTTTTTCTGGCATTTTTAATGGCAATGCTTTTTTTACCGGTTGCCGATTTTATGGAGCGAAAGCTAAAGTTTCCAAGATCTGTCTCTACGATTGTTTCGGTGATGATAATGCTGATCATTCTTACGGGAATGCTCTTTTTTTTCGGTTCGCAAATATCAAGCTTCAGCAAAGATCTGCCGCATCTCAGCAAGCAGTTTAACCTGGTTTTTCACAATCTCCAAAATTGGGTTTCGCAGACTTTCAATGTAAAAATTGATGAGCAGCTCGATTATTTAGATCAAGGCTTAAACAAGCTTTTGTCTTCTTCGGGAATTATTTTGGGATTTACTTTAGGGATTTTTTCTACAAGCTTAGGTTTCCTGGTATTTTTTATTCTGTTTTTTATTTTCATTTTAAATTACAGAAGAATTTTAAATAATTTCATCGTTAATGTTTTTAATGAAAAGCATAAAGCGAGCGTACAGGAAGTTGTTTCTGAAGTAAGAATAATGACCAAAAGATACATCATCGGGCTTTGTCTTCAGGTAATTATCGTTTCTGCACTTAGCACAATCATCCTTACAATTTTAGGAGTAAAATATGCTGTTTTATTGGGCATTTTAACGGGTGTATTAAATGTTATTCCTTATATCGGCATTGCTATTTCGTTACTGATTTCCTGCTTTATCGCATTTGCAACCGGCACTATTTCTACCTGTGTGTATGTTGCAATCGGTTATGTGATCGTACATGCGATTGATGGAAATATTGTACTTCCTTTTGTGGTGGGTTCAAAAGTAAAAATCAACGCTTTATTTTCTTTCATCGGAATTCTTATAGGGGAACATCTTTGGGGAATTTCAGGAATGTTTCTTTGTATTCCTGCGATTGCGATCATTAAAATTATTTTTGAAAGAGTAGATGGTTTAAAACCTTGGGGAAAATTGCTCGGCGAAGATGAAAAACCCAATAAAAAGAAAAAATCTTACAAAATTTCTAAAAATATCACGCTGAAAGAAATGGATTAGGGTATGAGTAATGGGTAATAAGCAATGAGTAATATTACTTCAAATTTAAATAAAAAGCCTTCAAAATGAAGGCTTTACTTATTATCCTAGTGGACAAAGTGGCTGTAATCCGTTAGGACAAGTCTGGTCGCACGGAATATAGTTTTGACTGTCCGGACAATATCCCAAAACAGGATCGCCTCCTCCTCCAGGACCTCCTAAACATGGGTCTCCCGGTGGAATTTTGCACGGACATCCGATGGGTCCTATATCACATTTTCCAATTCCACCTCCACCACTAATTCCTTTTAAATCTTCTCGATTTAATTTTTTAAGATTTTTCAACATAATACTTTGTTTTAATTTGTATGTAAAACAAATATATGAAAATTAAAACATGACTGAATTAAATATTCCTCTAAAAGAGAATTAATTAAATTTTATTGATTTTTTAACAACGAAATAGAATTTTATTTAATTTTAATAAAAAATAAACGCATGAAAATTATTAAAACTATTATCAGTCTTCTTTTCGGATTAATGTTTATCAATGCCGGATTAAACAAGTTTCTCAATTACATGCCAATGGAAAAAACAACACCAGAACAAATGGAACTTTTTGGTGCATTTGAAAAAATCTTCTGGTTGATGCCTTTAGTTGGTGCTGTCGAGATAATCGGCGGGTTATTATTTATCTTCCCGAAAACAAGAGCTTTAGGAGCCATTGTTATTTTACCTGTTATGGTCGGAATTGTCATTCATGTATTCTCGATAGACAAATCTCCAATGGGAATGTCGATTGCAGGAGTTCTCTTCCTGATCAATCTCTGGATGCTTATCGATAATAAAGAAAAATATCGAGCTTTACTGAAATAATATGAATGGTGAATTGTCAATTCGCTTTGCTTGTCAATTTAAAATTCACTTGCGAAGCAAGATTCACAATTCACCATTGACTTTAAACAAATGCGCTGAAACCAGTGATGGATCTTCCGACGATCAGTGAATTGATTTCTTTTGTCCCTTCGTAAGAATAGATCGCTTCGGCATCGGCAACAAATCTTGCGACATCATATTCAAGCAGAATTCCGTTTCCGCCCATCACTTCGCGTGCTCTGGAAACGACATCTCTTGTTCTTAAAGTACAAAAAACTTTCGCCAGAGAAGCGTGTTCATCTTTTAAAATTCCTTCATCCTGCATTTCAGAAAGTCTGAAAACCATCGTCTGCATTGCCGTTAAATTTGATAACATTTCAACCAAATGCCCTTGAATCATCTGGAAAGAAGCAATCGGCTTTCCGAACTGCTCTCTTTTTCTGGTATAATCTAAAGCGCTTTCATAAGCTCCTCTTGCGCAGCCGGTTGCCATCCATGCAACTCCCGCTCTTGTCATTCTCAAAACTTTTGCAGTGTCTTTAAATGAATTGGCATTTTGAAGACGATTTTCTTCCGTAACTACACAATCTTTTAGCATAATCAAACCGTTTTGAACAATTCGAAGCGCCATTTTCCCTTTGATTTTTTCAACAGAAAATCCGGGGTTATCTTTTTCTACAATAAAACCTTTTACTTCACCATCATCAAGATCTCTTGCCCAGATAATAATTAAATCAGCAAACGTTGCATTTCCAATCCATTTTTTTTCACCATTCAAAATCCAGCCTTCAGGAGTTTTTTTGCAGGTAACCGTTAAACCTCCCGCTGCTCCGGAACCCACTTCCGGTTCGGTCAAACCAAAAGCTCCGATCTTTTCAAACTTCTGCATTTGGGGAAGCCATTTTTGTTTTTGCTCTTCCGAACCGCAAATATAAATAGAACCCATTGCCAAACCAGATTGTACGCCGAAGAATGTAGCAATAGAAGCATCAATTCTAGCCATTTCCATGGCGATAACACCTTCCATCAGGAAAGGCATTCCTTTACAACCATAACCTTCATAAGTTACACCGCAAATATCAAGCTTCTGGAATTTCGGGATCAGCTCATGCGGAAATTCGTCTCTCAGCCAATAATGATTCACTAAAGGCTTAACTTCTTTTTCCATAAATGCCCTTACTTTCAGCTGTACTTCTCTTTGCTCGGGAGTTAAAGTGTGATAGATATCGTAGAAATCACCTTCAATGGGAGGCAGGTCTTTTTTCTTTTTATTGGGATCAAGCATTTTCATCATTCCACTAAGCTGCTTATCATCAAGCTTGGAAAAATTTTCCATCAGCTTCGGAAGATTTACTTTCTGCGAAATCTCGCTTAACTGATCAAAATCAATGGCTTTAAAAAGTTCTATAGCGTTTCGGATTTTAGAAAAGGTTTTAGACATATCTATTTTGAAATTTAATTTGTAAAACATCAGCAAAAATCAATCCGAAACACCACGCAATCAACATTATTAAATCTACAAAACACTGACTTACAATATTTTAAAATTCAAATAAATATTTACAAAAGGTTTACCCGCAATATTCAAACATTACAAAAGATTCTGCAGCAATTTTGGATTAAGCAAAACGATAAAATTAAATATCATGAAATCTCCAATACTTAATCTAATAGTAAAACAGATATGAAAATGGCAATTCCATATGACAATTAAATATAAATAAAATAGATACATATGAAAACAACTTACATCAGATTAACGATCGCAACAGCACTTTTATTAGGAATTTATTCTTGTAAAAAAGGGGAAGCGACAACAAGTGATTATGCGGTTTCGGAGCCGGAATACAATAAAGAAATAGTCGCCGACAGCATTTCATCAGTTGCAACAATGTCGGTGAAAGACAAGCAATTTATAAAAACGGCTAATGTAAATATGGAAGTAAAAGATGTTTATGCAGCAACAATTTCTATCGAAAAATCGGTACAGGATCTTGGCGGATTTGTTACCCACAGCAATTTACAGAGTAATGTGATTTCTGAAGACACTTATAATACATCAGACGAAAATGCAATGCTGATAAAAAAATACCAGACCGAAAACTCTATGCAGGTAAGAGTACCAACTGCAAAACTTGGTGAACTTTTAACATTAATCAACGATAAAAAACTCTTCCTCAATTCAAGAGTCATTAATGCCGAAGATGTGACTTCAAGTATTAAATACGCAGAAATGGAAGGTAAAAGAATAAAAAAGACCAGCGAAAATATTTCTGATCTCAAAACAACGAAAGACAAGGTGAAAATGAGCGACGAAAACATGTCTGAAGAAAACCAGCAGCAACTCGCAAACCTCGAAGTAACCGACAACCTGAAATACAGCACGGTAGATATTTACATTAAAGAACCCAAAATCAGAATTGCAGAAATTGCAGTAACCAATTCAAAAATTATTGACAATAAATATAAGTTCAATTTCATTTATGATGTAAAAAATGCGTTTGTAGAAGGTTTTTATTTGATCCAGAGAATTGTGATCGGCTTAATTGTGATCTGGCCCATTCTATTAATTGCAGGTATAGGATTTTACTTTTACAGAAAAAACAAATCTTATAAGAAAACAACGCAAACCGACAAAGAGTAAACTTGGCRTCCTAACCTTTTGGTTATTTATATAAATATTTTTGAACCTCTGCTTTTGCGGAGGTTTTTTGTCTTTCTAATTAAAGAATTTTTCAAAACTAGACATTGTGAAAACTGATTTTTAATTCTCAATTAACATCATTGCCCGAAAATTCCGTAAATTTGCCGTTTGAAAACTAAACATCTTAATTATTATAATTTCAGATGTAATTTTTCTAAAAATCAGCTTTTTAAACCCTAATTTTAATTTATGCTATCTAAAATAAATCCAACCCAAACGAATAGCTGGAAAGCTCTCAACGAACATTTTGGTGATAATGATTTTGATTTGAGAAGTCTTTTTCAATATAATGCGAACCGTTTTGAGGAGTTTTCTATCAAAAAAGACAATTTTTTATTTGATTATTCTAAAAATTTAATTGATTCCAGAACAAAAGAGCTTCTTTTGAATCTGGCTGAAGAATGTCAGCTGAAAGATGCTATTTCTAAAATGTTTTCGGGTAACAAGATCAACGAAACAGAAGGAAGAGCAGTTTTGCATACCGCTTTGAGGGATTTTTCTGATAAAGAAATTTTGGTTGACGGTGAAAATATCAAACCTCAGATCAAAAGAGTTTTAGATCACATGAAAACTTTTTCTGAAAAAATTATTTCAGGAAGTCACAAAGGTTTCAGCGGAAAAGAAATCACCGATGTTGTGAATATCGGAATCGGGGGTTCAGATTTGGGACCTGTGATGGTGGTTTCTGCTTTGAAGCATTTTAAAACAAGATTAGATGTACATTTTGTCTCAAACGTAGACGGAAATCATATTGCAGAAGTGGTAAAGAATTTAAATCCAGAAACCACTTTATTCATCATTGCTTCCAAAACATTTACGACGCAGGAAACAATGACGAATGCAAACTCGGCAAAAGACTGGTTTTTGAAAGCAGGAAAACAGGAAGATGTAGCAAAGCATTTTGTTGCTTTATCAACTAACGTTCAGTCTGTTAAAGACTTCGGAATCGCAGAAGACAACATCTTCGAATTCTGGGATTGGGTTGGCGGAAGATATTCTTTGTGGAGCGCAATTGGCTTAAGCATTGTTCTTTCAGTTGGATATGAAAATTTTGAGCAGTTATTAAAAGGTGCCGAAAATACAGATCAACATTTCCAGACAGCAGATTTTTCTGAAAATATCCCTGTTTTGATGGGACTTTTAGGAATTTGGTATCGTAATTTTTATGCGGCAACAACGTATGCAATTTTACCTTACTCACAATATCTTGACAGATTTGCAGCGTATCTTCAACAGGGAGACATGGAAAGTAACGGAAAATGTGTAGACCGAAACGGAGAATTTGTAGAATATGAAACAGGGCCGATTATTTGGGGAGAGCCGGGAACAAACGGACAACATGCTTTCTATCAATTGATTCACCAGGGAACAGAATTGATTCCCGCCGACTTTATTGCGTATGCGAAAAGCCTGAACAAAGTTTCTGATCATCAGGATAAATTGTTGGCTAACTTTTTTGCCCAAACAGAAGCATTAGCTTTTGGTAAAAATGAGGAGGAAGTTGAAGAAGAATTTAAAGCTTCAGGGAAATCTGAAGAAGAAATAGATTTTTTATTAAACTATAAAGTCTTTCATGGAAATACACCAACTAACTCATTATTAATTAAAGAATTAACTCCTTTTTCGTTAGGACAATTAATTGCATTATATGAACATAAAATTTTTGTACAAGGGGTAATCTGGAATATTTTCAGTTTTGACCAGTTTGGTGTAGAATTAGGAAAAGTTTTGGCAAATAAAATATTGCCGGAACTTGAAAATAATGAAGCAATTAGCTCTCATGATTCTTCGACAAACGGATTGATTAATTATTATAAATCAAACAAATAAACTGTTATTGATTTTCATTAATTTTGATTTAAAATAAAAGACATGAGTACCATTACAATACATCTCAAAAATAAAGAAGAAGAAACTTTAATGGAAAATCTTTTGAAAAAAATGAAAATCAGCTTTGAAAAAAGTGAGGATGATTTTGAGTTGACGGATGAAATGAAAAGGGTGATTGATGAAAGGAAAGCTAAAAACCATAAAGAATTTACCCCTGCGAGAGAATTTTTGAAAAAAATAAAAGAAGATAATGGCATTTGAAATCTTCCAATATCCTGAAGCAGATGAAGATATTTTGGACGCCGTAAATTATTATAAAGAAATTTCTAATTCTGTGGTTTCTAATTTTGAAAGGCAACTATCAAAAGCTTATGATAAATTGGAAAGGAATCCTTTTTTTCAAATTCGTTATGATGATGTTAGAGTACTCCCGCTAAAAAAGTTTCCTTACATCATTTTATTTCATATTGATGAACTTAAAAAAATCGTATACGTAATTTCCGTTTTCTGCACTCATCAGAATCCGGAAAAATATCCTTAGAAATCTAATAATAAAAAGTAATAAAAGTAAAAATGGCAGAAATTCTTGACGGATTAAAAGTATCCAAAGAAATAAAACAGGAAATCAAGGCTGAAGTTGAAAAAATTCTTGAAAACAAAAGAAGAGCACCTCATTTGG
>NZ_JBFRGA010000004.1:0-36931 GCF_052115105.1 Chryseobacterium sp. 2TAF14 | reverse complement strand
GTCTCATCGAAAATCTTGAGCCGAAAGGCATTATGATCCGCGATTTTCAAGCAAGAAATATAATGGTGAATAATGAGAATAAAGTTTCTTTTATTGATTATCAGTCTGCAATGAAGGGACCTTTAATGTATGATGTCATTTCTTTTTTGTTCCAGGCTAAAGCCAACTTTCCAGAAGATTTTAAGAAAGAAATGCTTGATTTTTATATTCAACAATTTAAGGATCAAGAAACGCAATCCCAATTAAAAAATTCGGTAAAACCAATTCAGATGATGAGGTTTCTGCAGGTTTTGGGAGCTTATGGTTTTCGTGGATTAATTCAGAGAAAACAACATTTCATTTCAAGCATCGATAAAGGCATTCAAAATATCACAGAATTTGCACAAACTTGGGAAAATATGAAAGATTATCCTGAGCTTAAAAAAATTATTGAACAACTGAGCTCTGAAAAATCTAAACTTAAAATAACTGAAATTTTACATTAAAATTAAACCATTAAGATTTTTTATTTAAGGAGTTAAGAATTATTAAGGATGATTACAAAAAAAGAGGTCACTCAATTATCATACGAAATTACAGGACTTGCAATAAAAGTTCATAAAACACTTGGACCAGGTTTGCTGGAAAGTATTTACGAAGAATGTCTAAAAATTGAGCTGATAAAAAATGGTTATGATGTAAAACAACAACTTTATACTACTGTTGATTATGAAGGCATAACTATTGAAACAAAATTGGTAGTTGATTTATTAGTAAATGATTTAATCGTTTTAGAGCTTAAAGCTGTGGAAGAAATATTACCTATTCATGAAGCTCAACTTTTAACTTACATGAAAGTTTTGAAAAAACCACAAGGATTGCTCATCAATTTTTTCACCAATAATATTACAAAGTCTTTAAAACCATTTATAAATGAATATTTCAAAGTACTCCCGGACTAAAAATTTTGATTTATCAAAATACCTTAATAAAAACTTAACTTCTTAAATGAATCTTAATGGTTCAAAAAAGTAAATAAATATCAACAATTAATTACAAATAAAACAAACATGCTACACATAGACATCCACAGTTTTTCATACAAAAAAGGCGGAATTCCGAAAGATGATTCTGGTAACGGAGGCGGTTTTACATTCGATTGCCGCGGAATTTTAAATCCGGGAAGAGTTGAGGAATATAAAATCCAGACCGGAAAAGACATCGGTGTGCAGGAATATTTAGAAACAAAAACCGATATGCCGAAATTTTTAGAATTAATTAAAAGTCTGGTTTCAATTAATATCGACAATTATCTGAGAAGAGGTTTTGAAAACCTTCAGATCAACTTTGGACCACTTATCAATTATAAAAATGAAGGCATTAATTTTTGCAGCAGGAAAAGGAACCCGTTTAAAACCTTTTACAGATCATCATCCTAAAGCTTTGGCTAAAGTGAATGACGTTCCGCTTTTGGAAAGAAATATAAAGTATCTCAAAAGTTTCGGGATTACAGACTTTGTAATCAATATCCATCATTTTGGGAATCAAATTGTTGCGTTTTTAAAGAAAAATGATAATTTTGGATGTAAGATTGAAATCTCTGATGAGTCTGAAGAATTGCTGGAAACTGGTGGTGGTTTGATTTTTGCTAAACAATTCCTCAATCATGGCGAAGATTTCCTGATTATGAATGCCGATATCCTTACCAAGATCAATATTGATGATTTTGTAAGCTATCACAAAGAAATTAAAGATTTTGTTACCTTAGCGGTTTCAGACAGAGAGAGTTCCAGGAAATTGCTGTTTAATGATGATCTGGTTTTAAGAGGCTGGCTGAATGTGCAGACAGGAGAGCAGCGTCTTGCGGAATTCAACAAGGGATTCAAACCTTTGGCTTTCAGCGGGGTGCATTGTATTAATCCTGTGATTTTTGACAAAATAAAAAGAAAAGGAAAATTTTCTGTGATGGAAGAATATCTGGATCTGATGCATACCGAAAAAATACACGGTTTTGTACACGACAGCATTTTGGTTGACGTGGGAAGACCGGAATCTGTGATTGAGGCAGAGAAATATTTTAAATAATTTGAATGGGAACTGAAGGAAAGAGAGACGAAAGTTTAGAAAATACAGAATTAGATATCAACGAAACGAAGCTGCATAACAGTTTACGAGAAAAAACCTGGGACGAAACCATTACCAAAGACAGCTGGATGGTTTTTAAAGTGATGGCAGAATTTGTAGACGGCTACGAAAAAATGGCAAGAATAGGACCTTGTGTTTCTATTTTCGGTTCTGCAAGGCTGAAGCCTGAAAGCAAATATTACAAAATGGCGGTAGAAATTGCCGAAAAAATCACAAAAATTGGTTTCGGTGTAATTACAGGAGGCGGACCAGGAATTATGGAAGCCGGAAACAAAGGTGCTTTCAATGCCGAAGGAAAATCAATCGGACTGAATATAGACCTGCCTTTTGAGCAGCATTTTAATCCGTATATCAACAAATTGTATTCGCTGAATTTTGATTATTTCTTTGTAAGAAAAGTGATGTTTGTAAAATATTCTCAAGGATTTATTGTTATGCCGGGAGGATTTGGTACATTAGACGAACTTACTGAAGCGATTACATTAATTCAGACCAACAAAATAGGGCAGTTCCCGATTGTTTTGGTAGGATCTGAGTTTTGGGGCGGTCTTCTCGAGTGGTTTAAAGATACGTTGCTCAAGGAAGGAATGATTTCTGAAAGCGATCTTGATCTTTACCGTGTGGTAGACAGCGCAGACGAAGCAGTAGCTCACATAAAGGCTTTTTATGACAAGTACTCTGTGAATGTTAACTTTTAATTGGCACTAAATTTGACCAAACTTATTTAGCAATATGCTGTAAATCTATAAATTGAGATGAAAAAATTTTTATATATATCGGGTATTTTTACATTGATTATACTGATGAGTTTTTCTGTAGCAGACTTTTTCTCTTCTATGACAAAAGCAGATTATGTTGATGGAAGCAAGACACTTAAGTTTACGATGAAAATAAATACAAGCCATATTTCTGATGCGATTAAAATTAACAGAAATACTGCAGGGTTTGAAGCCGAAGTAAAAAAATATGTAAACAATAACTTTGATGTATTCGTAAATGGATCTCCCAAATCTTTAACTTTCACAGGAAGTCAGGTAAGCGGAGAAACGGTTTGGGTGTATTTTGAAGCCGGAGGTATTTCAGATATTAATACTTTAAAAATAAAAAATACGTTACTTTTAAGTGCATTTCCTAAGCAAATAAATCTGGTAAGTATTGCCTATAAAGGAAATCAGAAGATGATGAATTTTCAGCGCGGAAAAGAGGTAAATGAAGTTTCTTTCTAAAAAGATACTTTTAAATGAATAATGAAACCATTGCTTTTTTGCAGTGGTTTTTTTGTTTTTTATAATTTAAATCTATATTAGTTTTCTAAACGCAAAATTTTATTTAAGATGATTTTGATTTTAAAAAGCAAAGAGTAGCGACAAGTTGCTAATTAAGCCAGCTTCATAAAATCAATTTATTAATTCATTCTTTGCACCCTAAATTTTAGATATAATATTAAAATCTTTGCGTTAAAAAATTCAAGTTTTTAAAAGAAGTATTTTTTTGTGCCTAAACTTTTGTAAATAAAAAAAAGAACCCATCTCACGAATGAGACGGATCCTTGAAAAATTAAGTATAGTTTGAAAAAAATTATTCCCTGTTTTTTACAACAATCCAGCCAGATAATTTTACCGGAGTTCTGGTTTTGTTGTTTTCAGTCCATGTTACCGAGTACCAATAGCTTCCTGTAGGGACTTTTCTTCCGCCAACGCTTCCGTCCCATTTGTAATTATTGGTTTTGTCACCTTGGTGAATTTTTGCTCCGTATCGGTTATAAATATTAAATGTTAAATCAATTTTACTACCCAATGCCGAATAATCGATCACATCATTACGCCCGTCTCCGTTTGGAGTGATTACGTTGATGATATTAGGAACCGTAATTTCAGTTTCCATAGGTTCACAATCATAAGAATCTTTTACGAAAACTTTGTGCACACCTCTTGGAAGTCCTTTAAATATATTAGAATCCTGCCAACTTACATTATCCAAAGAATATTGGTAAGCAGGAGTTCCGCCATTGGCGTACACCGTAATCGTTGTTGCAGATACATCAATAGACGTGATTACAGGCTGCTCTGAGGCAAATACTTTTACATTTTGAATTGCAGTACAGTCTCCTGTTTTCAGTTTCACCCAATATGTTCCTACTCCAACGTTTGAGATGGTTTGGGTAGTCGCTCCGGTGCTCCATAAATACGCATCGAAACCGGTTCCTGCATCTAATGTTGTTTTATCTTCTACACAGATGATCTTATCTTTTAAAGCCGTTGAATATACCGGCGGAATAACCGTCAAAGTCACCTTCGCAATTGCATAGCATCCGTTGGTATTGGTTACTTTGATATAAACAACACCGTTTGGAGCAATGTAAGGATTGGTCGTTACAATTTCGTTACTTCCGTTGATGGCATCCTGTAATGATGGGTAATATTTTTTTGTTGTTCCGGTTTGTGTAGTTACCGTAGCATTGGTAAGGTTAAATGATCCCATCGAAACATTGTCTTCCAGGAAACATGATCTGAGTGTTGTATCATTAACCACAACAACCGGGAAGTGATTAAGCGTAATCACTGCATTGTCTGTACAACCTTGTGGAGTAATAACTTTTACATGCACTGTTCCTCCGTTTGCCGAAGGATAATTTGACCAGTTCAGGATTTCATTGGTTCCTGCATTCAGATTTGCCAATGTAGGATAATATCTTTTGGTAACACCGGGAAGCGTAGTTACTGCAGCGGTACTAAGATCGAAGTAGGCTACTCCCGCATTGTTATTGTTACAGGCTGTTATCGTAGCATCATCTGCTGCAAACGGACTTGGATTTAAAATAATTCTTGCATCACCATTATCACATAATGTAGAGGAAGGATCTTTTATAACCACCGAAATCGTTGTATTCCCCGAATATTGGAAATTTGTAGGAAATGCAATTGGTGTAGGATTTCCTAAAACATAATAAGTAATAATATAGTTTCCTGGATTGTTTACAAATTGATTTGCATAAGAAGTTAAATCTACAAAACCGTTTCCGGTTGCCGGGTTTGTACATACAAACGGAGTAATGCTGTTTTGTAAAATTGGAACTTTATCAATAAATATTTTAGCATTTTTTATAGAATGTCTTGCGCTTGCTGCTCCGGTTCCTGCAGAAAAACCGAAATATCCTTGGGTCATACCGATTGCACCGCCTGATGGAGCATAAGATGCATCTGTGATAAGCACACCGTCTATTCTTATTTGAATCTTCCAGTTATTAATATTTGCAGGATCAACTTCACCGTTTACTTCTACATGTTTGTAATTTGATCCTACAAAAGGTTGTGTAGGATTAAGATCAGCAGAGTGGAAAGTACTGTTTGCCGTCATGTTGTATTCTACATTCGGGTTTCCTGCAGGTACGTTGTTTGTGCCGTATACAAGGTGTACTTTGCTCATTTGTCCTTCTGTAGTGTTGTTAAATATATCAAATGCAACCATTAATCCGTTTGCGTTTGCGGGAATTCCGAGTCCTCCTCCGGTTGTGAATGCTGTTGGAGGATTGGAAAGATACCAGAAGGTAAGACCGTCACCTCTTCCGTAAGAAGTTGTTCCGTTTCCGTCGATTCTGAAGTCAAATTCAACTTTCCATTTATCACAGTATTTCAAATTGATAGGATTTGAAAGTTTAATGGCTCCGAACTGGCTGGTTTGATCTGCGGTAAGCTGCACAAAATCTCCTGTTGCAGACGCGGAAGGAACGATGTCCCATCCTGTTGTGTTGATTACAGGCGTGCCGGTAAGCTGATAAGTTTGGGCATTAATTTGAGTATTAAATATTGTTAGAATCAATAAAAAAGTGGTGAGTAAAAGTTTTTTCATACTTTTTTTAGTATTTATTATTTGGTAAAAGTTATTTGTTTTTTTATTTAAAATAAGACCAATAATGGCAGAAATAGCTTTAAAATAATAAGCTGCTGTAGCCTGATTGTTCGTTATTGTTTTATTGATGAATTTTGTAATATAAAAGCACCACATTGGTTTAAAGTGGTGCTTTTATTGAGTTTATTCCCTGTTTTTTACCAATACCCATCCGTTGTATTTCGTAGGAGTATTGTTTTTGTCGTTTTCTGTCCAGGTTATCGAGTACCAATAAGTTCCGGTTGACAATTTTTTACCTCCTGAAGTTCCGTCCCAAGTGTAATTTCTCAGCTTGTCTGCCTGATATTTCATGTTTCCATATCTGTCATAAACCGTGAAGACAAGATTTTTCTTATATCCAAGAGCGGTATAATCTATGAAATCATTTACATTGTCACCGTTTGGTGTGATGGCATTGATAAGGTTTGGAACTGTTACCTGAATCTGGGTTGGCTCACAATTATAAAAATCTTTCACAAAGATTTTATTTTCACCTCTTGGAAGTCCTGTGAAAATATTAGAATCCTGCCAGTTAATTCCGTTTAAAGAAAATTGATACGGAGCTACACCGCCTGAAACATTTACGGTAATTGTATTGTTGCTTATATCTATGCTTGAAATGACAGGGTTTGTCGCTAATTTCACACGTACAGCCTGCAAAGTGTAGCAGTTTCCTGTTTTTAATCTTACCCAGTAATCTCCTACAGAAACGCCTGTAATCGATGAAGTTGTTGCGCCTGTGCTCCATTCGTAGCCGTCAAAACCTGGTCCTGCATCTAAAGTGGTTCTGTCATCAATACAGATTGTTTTGTCTTTCAAAACTGATGATCTTACAGGAGGAATTACCTTCAGTGTTATTTTTTTAATTATATAACAGCTGTTTGTACCCGTAATTTTTGTATAAATGTCTGTAGATGAAGAAATATAGGCAATAGCATTTACGATTTCGTTGGTTCCGGCTAATGCATTTGCCAAAGAAGTATAAAACTTTTTGGTAATACCTGCTTCAGAAGAGACATTCGCTGTGGTCAGATTAAATAATGCCGTTGTTGGGGCTGCTTCTATAAAGCAAGATTCCAGCGTAGCATCTGTAGAAACCGGTAAAGGATAAAATATGAGGGTAATCTCTGCATTTCCGGTACAGCCTTGTGGCGTTGTTACTTTTACATACACTTTTCCGGGAGCTGAAACATAAGCTGTAGGATTTGTAATTTCGTTTGTACCTGCATTTAGATCTGCTAAAGTTTTATAATATTTTTTAATAACACCCGGAACTGCGGTAACATTCGCTGACGAAAGATCAAATGTTGCTGTAGATGCGCCATTGTTGTTACAGGCAGAAAGTGTTCTGTCGTTTGCTGTAAATGGCGAAAGGGTAAGAATAATTTTTCCGTCCGGATTATCACATAGAATCCCATTATTATCTTTAATAATAACATTTACTGTTGTATTTGCATTAAATTGATAATTGGTAGGAGCTGCAATTGGAGTACCGCCAACTGTATAGGTAAAGGTATAATTAGCCGGGTTTGCAACAAACTGAGAATTAAACGAGGTTAAATTCACCGTTCCGAAACCTGTCGAAGGATTTGGACAAAACGATTGTGTCGCAGTAGGCTGCAGTAAGCTTACCTTGTCGGTATATATTTTTACATTTTTAATAGAATGTCTTGATCTGTTACCTCCTGTAGAAGCTGAAAACCCGAAATAACCCTGAGTCATTGCGGCGGCTGCTCCGGCTGCAGTAAATGGCAGATTGCAGATTTGGGTTCCGTCAATCATTATTTTTATATTCCAGGTGTTAGGAATACCTGTATTTACTTCTGCGCTTACTTCTACGTGTTTATAGGTGGTTCCCTGAAAAGGAAGAGTGGTATTCATATCCGGAGAATGAAAAGAGCTTCCCGCAGTATTGAAAAATTCTACATTGTTGTTGTCGGTAGTGTTTGCGACCTGTCCGTAAGCAACGTGTACTTTACTCATTACAGCAGTTGTTGTGTTGTTGTAAGTGTCGAATCCTACGATAAGACCTACAGCATTTTGTGAAACTCCAAGACCGGATCCCAATACACTTGCTACCGGCGGATTGGCAAGATACCAAAATGCAATACCGTCACCATTGGCGGTTTGGTTAGAATCCATTCTGAAATCGAACTCTACCCTCCATTTATCACAATATTTTAGATTAATAGGATCATTCAGCCTGATCGACCCGGATTGATTGTTGGTATCCGGAGTTAGCTGGATAAAATCGCCTCCTGTTCCCAATGAGGTTGGTCCCACCATAGTCCACCCTGTGGTATTGATAGGAACTCCTGTGAGCTGATAAGTTTGGGAGAAAAATTTTCCGGAAATACAAAGTACAAAGAGGGTAAAATAAAACAGTAATTTTTTATTCATTTATTAAGATACTTTTATTAGACGTGTAAATATATTAAATCTTAATCAATAAATGTTTATGTACTGTTAATTTTGTAGAAAAAATTGATTATTTTGTAATAAAAAATATTAATGATAACGAAAAGTTGAATATGATAAGCGATATCTTAGTTTAATTCAAAATAGTGAATTGTTTTCCAGACCTTCAAAATAGTTGTCTATTTCAAGGTTTTGTGAGTTTGCGGCCGCTACAGCTAGTTTATCGCACAGTTCATTTTCAAAATGTCCTGCATGACCTTTTACCCAATGCATTTTTGGATTGTGCAGATTAAAAAGCACCACAAATCTTTTCCAGAGGTCCGGGTTTTTCACATTTTTCCAGCCTCTTTTAATCCAGCCGGAGATCCAGTTTTGGTTGATGGCATCAGAAACATATTTGCTGTCGGTAAAAACATGAATGTCATTTTCTGTAGATTTAAGCTTTTCCAAAGCGGTGATTACAGCCAGAAGTTCCATTCTGTTGTTGGTGGTTTTTCTGAAACCTTTAGAAAATGTTTTCTGATAATTTTTTTCAGGAACACGCATCAAAATACCGTAACCTCCTTTTCCCGGGTTTCCGCTGCAGGCTCCGTCAGTGTAAATCTCGATTCTCATTTAAGATAAGTTGCCACGAATACACGAATTTCTTTTTTAAAACATTCGTGCATTCGCGGCATTAATTTATTTGAATTAATTATTAAAAAGGAAAATCTTCTTCATCATCAAGATCATTCATAGAAGATCCGGAAAGTTTGGAGCTGTCGGGCAAATCAAATGCTGCTCCCGGTTGTATTGTCGTTTTAATTTTTTCAAAACCACTGGGCTCACCAAACGAAGATGAATAGTCCATCCCATTGGTTGCCTCTTCAATATTTCCAAATTTTGCAAAATKTTTCAGGAAAGATAATCTTACATCGGCTGTAGCACCGTTTCTGTGTTTTGCAATAATTAATTCTGCCTGGTTTTCGGTAGATGTTTCTGCGCCTTCTTCATCATTGTCCCAAACGGTAATCTTATAATATTCGGGTCTGAAAATAAATGAAACAATATCGGCATCCTGCTCAATTGCTCCGGATTCCCTAAGATCAGAAAGCTGAGGTCGTTTTCCCGGTCGGGTTTCCACACTTCTTGAAAGCTGGGAAAGTGCAATTACGGGAACGTTTAATTCTTTTGCGATCGCTTTTAATGATCGTGAAATCATCGAGATTTCCTGTTCACGGTTTCCGCTGCCTTTCCCGCCACCTCCTGCAGTCATCAGCTGAAGATAATCGACCATGATCAGCTTTACGCCATGCTGCATTACCAGTCTTCGGCATTTTGCTCTGAAGTCGAAAATTGAAAGGGAAGGAGTTTCGTCAATATATAAAGGTGCGTTTTCCAATTCTGATACGTTGGAAAAAAGCCTTTGCCATTCTTCGTCATCCAGGGTTCCTTTTCTTAATTTTTCTGATGAAATTTTTGTTTCGGAAGCAATCATCCTAGTGATAAGCTGTACCGATGCCATCTCTAATGAAAATAATGCCATCGGAATTTTGTACTCAACAGCAATATTTCTCGCCATTGAAAGAATAAATGCCGTTTTTCCCATCGCAGGACGTGCTGCGATAATGATAAGGTCAGAATTTTGCCAGCCTCCGGTTTCTTTATCTACATCTCTAAAGCCTGAAGGCACACCTGAAATTCCTTCTTTGTCTTTTAATGCTTTAATGATGTCAATAGCTTCTTTTACCAATGTATTGGCGGTATCAAATCCTTTTTTAATGGTTCCGTTTGTGATTTCAAAAAAAGATTGTTCGGCTTTGTCTAAAAGTTCAAAAACATCGGTAGATTCTTTGTAAGAAGTATCAATTACGTTTGCTGAAACATTGATTAAACTTCTTAAAATATATTTTTCAAGAATTACACGTACATGATATTCGATATGGGCAGATGAACTTACACCCATTGTAAGCTCAATAATGTAATGATCACCTCCTGCAGCAGCGAGTTTGTCTGTTTTTTTCATTTCCTGAATGACCGTCATAATGTCAACAGGATGGTTTCCTTCGTACAGTTTTAGTATAACAGAAAATATAACCTGATGTCTGGGATCATAAAAAACTTCAGGAGTAAGCAGGTCGATAGAATAGTCAAGCCCTTTTTTATCAATTAAAAAAGTACCAATTACCAATCTTTCAAAATCTATTGCATTGGGAGGCATTTTTCCGTCTGCAATCGACAGTTCTCTTGCAAAGTTTCCTTGTGTAAGAGAAGAGAGTGTTTCTTTCTGCGCCATTGTGCAAAGATAGTTTTTTTAAAAAATAATCGGAAAAGAGTAATTAATAATTATTGTTGATAACTTTTGAAATTGGTCTGTCGATAAGAGTTTGGTGCTGTTAATAAAAAAATCACCCCATTTCTGAGGTGATTTTTTATGGTTGAGAAAATTGTGTTATTCTCTGTTTTTTACCAATACCCATCCGTCATATTTGGTTGGTGTACTGTTTGCGTCATTTTCGTTCCAGGTAATGGTGTACCAGTAAGTTCCTGTGATGATTTTTTTACCTCCGGAAGTACCATTCCATTTGAAGTTTCTTATTTTGTCGGCTTCATAAATCTTATTTCCGTATCTGTTGTAAACTGTGAATACAAGATTCTTTTTGTAAGCCAATGCAGAATAATCTATCTCATCATTAACGTTATCTCCGTTTGGTGTGATTGCGTTTACAAGGTTAGGTACAGTAATTTGTATTTGAATAGGATTACAATCTAATGAATCTTTTACAAAAATTTTATTTTCTCCTCTTGGTAAACCTGTAAATACATTAGAATCCTGCCAGTTGATTCCGTCCAGAGAATATTGGTAAGGAGCAGATCCTCCGGATGCATTTACTGTAATTGTATTATTCGTAATATCAATACTTGCAATCACTGGTTGTTGTGAAGGGTAAACGTGTACTTGCTGAAGTGTGAAACATTTACCTGTTTTTAGTTTTACCCAATAAGCTCCTACACCAACATGTGTGATTGTTTGTGTTGTAGCGCCTGTGCTCCATTCGTAGCCATCAAATCCGCCACCTGCATCCAGAGTAGTTGTATCTTCTAAACAAATCGTTTTGTCTTTAAGAACTGATGACTTTACCGGAGGCAAAACTTTCAACGTGATTTTTGTAATAGCATAACATCCGTCATTGTTTGTTACTCTTACATATACATCAGTGTTTGTTGTGATGTAATTCGTAGCTGGGATAATTTCGTTGGTTCCGGCTAAAGCATTTGCCTGAGAAGTGARAAATCTTTTTGTAATACCTGTTTGAGATGTTACATTAGCCTGTGTAAGATCAAAAGAAGCAGTAGTAATTGCGCCCTCAATAAAGCAAGATTCCATCGATGCCGGTGTTACCACTACAACAGGGAAGAAGCTTAAAGTAATTGTAGAATAAGCTGTACAACCTTCTGTTGATGTTACTTTTACATATATTGTTTTAGGAGCAGATACATAGGCTGTAAAGTTTGTAATTTCATTGGTTCCTGCATTTAAATCTGCTAACGTAGGATAATATTTTTTTAATGCAGTAGGATCATCAAAAACAGCTGCCGTGCTTAGATTAAACGTTCCTGTTCCTGCACCATTGTTATTACATGCCTTAATTGTAGCATTCGTAGGAACAATATTTCCTTTTCGGAATTTGAATTTACCTAATTGGAAGCATCCGTTAATTGCATTATTAGGATTAGTAGGATCTGTATACTTAAGACGATAGTAATACGTGGTGGTTTCATTCACCATTGTAACAGTTAAAGGATTGTTTCCGGTATTAGCATCATTATTATTATCGTGATAAGTAATGGTAAAATTAGGATTTCCATTAATAATTCCTGCTGATAATGTAGTGAAGTCAAACTGAGTAGGTAAGTTACATCTTAAAATTTCATTCGGAAGAGCAGGGTTTGTAGTATTTGGTACTCCAGGAGTAATGAATGGATTTGGAGTTAATGCAGGATCTGTAAAAGCTGAAGTTAAAGTTGCTGTACCGCTCCAGTGAAGAGAAAATCCAGTAGTATTCCAACTATGATTAGTAATGATTAAATAATATGTTTCACCAGCAACTACATCCATGTATGGACTCCATTTGTCGTCGTTTCCATAATTCGTTGCAGGATTAGCAGGAGGAGGTAGTGTAAGGGAAAGACCAGTATCACCATTGGTTCCTGAATAGTTACATCTTAAAGGTCTTACGAAAACATTGTTGGTATGCAAAGATGTACAACCATTAGTTGTTGGCCCGTATACCGCAAAATCATAATCGGTAGCAGCAAGATTGGGTGCAATTGTAAAAGCAAGCGTTCCTGAAGTAGCAATTGTAAATGTATACCACACCGAAAAACGTTCGTCTGATGCCAAACATCCGTTCGCACTCAGATCTTCAGGTATATTTCCAAGACCATCAGGAGTGTAAGGAATATCAGAGTTACCACATACCGGTAACGCAGATACACAATCTGATTGTGAGTAATATAGTTGTGAAATAATTAAAATAAAAAAAAGTAGTAGTTTTCTCATTTCTAAATGATTTTAATTACAAATTTAACAAAAATTAAATTAATTATGAGATATATTATTTAAAATTGAAAAATCCGCTTATAAGGCGGATTTTTTGGTTTTATTTTTATTTTATTCCCTGTTTTTCAATAATATCCATCCAGAGAATTTAATTGGGGTACTTTGTTTGTTATTTTCGTTCCATGTTATCGAGTACCAGTAATTTCCTGTAGGTGCTTTCTTGCCTGCATTTGTGCCATCCCACTTATATCCGTTACTTTTGTCTGCCTGATAAATTTTTGCTCCGTATCTGTCAAAAATACTGAAGACTAGGTTTTGCTTTCCGGCTAGTGCAGAGTAATCAATCACATCATTCATACCATCTCCGTTTGGAGTAATAACGTTTGTAATGTTTGGTACAACAACAGTTACCTCAATAGGAACACAATTGTAGCTGTCTTTAACGTAAACAGTGTAATCCCCTCGTGTTAAATTGCTGAAAACATTAGAGTCTTGCCAGTTTATATCATCAATTGAGTATTGATAAGGTGGCATCCCGCCAATAACGTGTACCGTAATTGTATTGTTTGAAATTTCAACGTCTGAAATAACAGGCTGCTCTGAAGCGTAAACTTTTACATTTTGTTTTACAGTACAGTCGCCGGTTCTTAGTTTTACCCAATATGTGCCTACGCCTACATTGGTAATGGTTTGTGTAGTTGCGCCGGTGCTCCATTCGTAACCGTCAAATCCTGGTCCTGCATCTAAAGTTGTTTTGTCTTCTGCACAGATAATTTTATCAACCAATACTGTTGAATAAACAGGTGGGATAACAACCAAATTTACTTTTGCTACATTGAAACAACCATTAGCATTAGAAACTCTCACATATGCATATCCTGTAGGAGCGATATGTGTAATAGGAGTTAATATTTCGTTGGTTTGATTTACAGCATCAGTCATTGAAGGATAGTACTTCTTGGTCATGTTTGCTTGTCCGTTAACAGTCGCAACAGTAAGATTAAATAATCCTGTTGATGGATTTTCTTCAATGGAGCAAGCTCTCAAAGTAGCTTCTGTAACGATAATCTCAGGGAAAAAGTTGAGCCTGATTTCTGCTACATCTGTACATCCGAATTGTGAAGTAACCAACACAAAAACAGATCCTGTTGCCGATACATATTGATAAGGGTTTGTAATTTCGCTGGTTCCGTTATTAAGATCAGAAAGTGAAGGGTAATATTTCTTTGTGACAGTAGGATCATTGATTACGTTTGCCGTGGTCAGATCATATACTGCGGTTCCTGCATTGTTATTGTTACAGCCGGTGAGTGTTACATCAGTTGCGACTATTGATCCGTCCCTGAATTTAAATTCTCCGGTCTGTTTACATTTGTTGATGGGGTTAGCAGGATTTGTAGGGTCAGTATAGGAAATGCTGTAATAATAGGTATCTGTAGTGTTTACCGGAATTGAACCCAATATCGGAGCGTTTCCTGATAAAAGATCGTTGGTATTTAGGTAATACGATACTTGAAAATTAGTATTTCCGTTGATTATCCCGTTGCTCAATGTGCTGAAATCAAACGTCGGAGAACAAGCGACTACTTCATTAGGCTCGTTCGGGTTTGCATTTGGCAATCCTGGAGCTATAAAAGGATTTGTAATTAAAGAAGGATCATTAAATGGTGACGCCAATGTTGCAGTTCCACCCCAGTTTAAAGAAAATCCGTTCGGACTATTTGAGTAATTATCAACCACCAGATAATAAGTTTCTCCGGGAAGCACGTTCATAAAACCACTCCATTGCGCATTTACGGCGGGATGTGTTACTGTAAGTGATAAACCTGTGGGACCATCTAATCCGGAAAAATTACATCTTATAGGAGGACCTAAACTACCACAAGGTTTATTAGGACCATAAACTCCAAAATCGTAATCGTCGGCAAATACATTCGGATCAATAGTGAATGTAAGTGTACCTGCGGTAGCAATTGTGAAAGTATACCAAACTGAAAAATTTTCGTCATCAGTTAGGCAGCCTCCTAAATCTTCCAGGATATTTCCGGGTCCTGATGGGGTGTATGATATCCCCGAGTTTCCGCATACTGTGATCGCCGTCGGGCAATCGGATTGTGCGAAAATCATCTGAGAGATAATCATTAAAAAAATAAGTAGAGTTTTTTTCATTTTTCGAAAAATTTGTTCATACAAATATAAATAAATTATTAATCTTATATTAAATTTTTGTCGGATATCATAGGATAACGATTAAATGTAATTAATATTGCATTTTTCTCAATTTATGATTGGTACTTCCTACAATTAATGCAATTAATACCGTCATGCTTCCTCCAAAAATTACTGATCGCACTACTCCTAAAAGTTTAGCCATCAACCCGCTCTCAAACTGTCCCATTTCATTGCTGGACATGATGAATATAGAGTTGGCGCTCAAAACTCTTCCCCTGATGTGATCCGGAGTTTTCAGCTGTACAATCGTTCCGCGGATGACAACAGAAATACCATCCAACATACCGCTTAAAACTAGGAAAATAAAAGAAAGCCAGTAATAATGCGACAATCCGAAACCGATAATGCACAACCCGAATCCTGCTACAACCGCCAATAAAATTTTACCCTGATTTCTTCTTAAAGGAACCAAAGACAGTGTCGTAATAATGATCATCGAGCCAATATCTGAAGCAGCATTAAGTAACCCGAAACCTTCTGCTCCCGATTTTAAAATATCTGTTGCAAAAACAGGAATCATCGCTACCGCACCTCCAAAAAGTACGGCAAACATATCGAGGCAAAGAGCCCCCAGAATTTCTTTGGTTTTAAAAATATAAGCAACCCCTTCGCGCATACTTTCCATGACTTTGATTTCTTCTTTTTTGTGCTCAGAAAACTGTTGCTTTAGCTGCCAGAAAAAAATCGAAGCAACCAATAAAAGTGAAATAATAACGATTAAAGTCCATTTCACTCCAAAAAAACCGATAAGAAATCCTCCTGCAGCATGACCGCAAACCGAAGAAATCAAAAATGTTGCCTGGTTTAAAGTAATTGCATTCGGGAGATTTACTTTTTTTACGATCTTAGGAATCATCGACGGAACAATCGGCCCGATAAAAGCTCTTGCAATTCCCGTAAAAAATATAACACCGTAAATATAATAAGTGATTTCGTGACCCGTAAAATGCAGTTCCACATCAAGAAATGCCGGTATCAACAGTAAGCTGATCAGAAAAACGTACACATAATTGCAAATCAGCAGTAGTCTTTTCTTTTCGTTCATATCAATAACGTGACCGGCGTACAAAGCGCAGCTTACCGCGGGAATTACCTCAGATAATCCGATAAGTCCGATAGAAAAAGGATCTTTGGTTAATTGATAAACCCACCATCCGAGTAAAGTAGCGAGCATTCTGAAAGCTAAAACAATAAAAAATCTCCCGGTAAGAAGATTCCTGAATTCAACATTTTGTAATGTTTTGAGCGGCAATAAAGAAATCATTCCGCAAAAATAGCCCTAAATATTCATTTAAGGCTATTGATATTTTAGGTTTTCAAAAGATAAAAAAAATACCTTCTGAAAGATAATGTCTATTTTAGTCTGCTCTCAGCGAGCTGATAACAATCGCAGCAGCACCTGCAGCGCCTATTACAACAGCACCTCCTACAACTCTTGCTTTTGATCGGTCTTTTACGGCAGCAATATTAGATTTAGGAATGATTACTTCTGTACTGTCTTTTTTTCCTGCTGTACCAATAATGTTGTCTCCATCGATGTTACGGAATAAGATTTTCTGTTTTTTAGTGCCGTCTTTGTGTGTAACGATGTAGATTTTTCCGGCTTCAAGGTTTGAGTAGTTATTCTGTGCAATATCTTCGCTGTACTTTGTCGTTGCACAAGATGAGATTACAAATAAAGACGTTAATAATGATGATTTTAAAAGTACAGATGCTTTCATTACAATTTTTTAGTTTTTCAAATTTATAATTTTTTTTGAATATACGTTTTCATTAAAAAAGAAAATCTCATATTTTTTGTAATATTAAGATCATAAATGACGAAATTTTGTATTTGAAAGATCATTTTATGCTACCTAATTTAAACCGCTTCCAATTGCTGTTGCAACATCTTCTATATCGTCGGTCGCATTTTTTATACCTACAACAATTACAGCCGCGGCAGCAATTCCTCCGGCTGTGGCAACCACAGCAACTGCAGTTCTGTCTTTTCTTATTTCTGTAATATTGTTTTTGGCAATAGAAATTCTTTCTTTTTTTCTGGTTCCGATGATGCTGTCTTTAGCAATGGAAGTAATCGTCATAGGAGTTTTGCTTCCGTCTGTCTGGTGAAAAGTATATTTATTTCCTGCTTTTATATTTTTATAATTGTCAGAATTCTTTGTAGCGCTGTATTTTAATGAAGAGCAGGATGCAATTGACATCATTACTAAAAGAGCTAAGATTTTTTTCATAGAAAGTGATTTTATGGTGGTTTTATTTTTTATAAATTTTCAGTAAATCTGCAATTTTTCTGTCGTTTGCCAATCTTGGGATTTTATTTTGTCCGCCCAGTTTCCCTTCAGATTTTGCATATTCCTGAAATGCATTTTTCTGAAGCTTAGAAATATGAAGTTTCTGCAAAATATTTCCGGAAATCAAATCATCATAATAACTATTACGTTTTCTGAGCTGATCATCCAGCTCATTTTTAAATACATCTAAATTTTCAGGCTCTTTTTCAAACTCGATAAACCATTCGTGATAAGGTAATCCTTCTTCCGGATTTACTTCCGGAGCTAAATGAAACTCTGTAATCTGCGCAGGAAATTTTTCTACTGTGGCTTTTATCGCTTCTTCCACTTCAAAAGCAATGACGTGTTCACCAAAAGCAGAGGTGAAATGTTTCGTTCTCCCGCTTACAAGAATTCTGTGCGGATTTTTATCAATAAAGCGTACAACATCACCAATCGAATATGCCCACAAACCTGAATTGGTTGTTAAAATTAAAGCATAATCTTTATTGAGTTCAATATCTTTTAAAGTTAATCTTTGCGCATCCGGTTTTCCGTACTGTTCCAGAGGGATAAATTCATAAAAAATCCCGTGATTAGTTAAAAGAAGCAAGCCTTCTTTGGTATAATCATCCTGAAACGCAAAAAAACCTTCCGAAGCTGGAAATGTCTGTACAATATCTACTTTTCCGCCTAAAAGTTCTTCCATTTTATCGCGGTAAGGCTCGTAATTTACGCCGCCTGTAACGATGAGCTGAAGATTTGGAAAAATCTGTTTAATTTTTTTACCGTTTTTCTCGATAAGTTTTTCAAAATACATGATCAGCCACGGCGGAATCCCCGAAATCAAGGTCATGTTTTCTCTTTCGGTTTCCTCAACGATTTTATCTACTTTGGCTTCCCAGTCTTCCATCATGTTGGTTTCCCAGCTTGGTAAGCGGTTTTTCTGAAGATAATTTGGGATGTGATGCGCCACGATTCCTGAAAGCCTGCCGGTTTTTACGCCGAAAACTTCTTCCAGTTCAGGACTTCCCTGCAAAAAAATCATTTTTCCGCCTACGAAATCAGCATTGTTTCTCTTGGCAATATAATGGAAAAGCGCACTCTGAGCTCCTTTCACCTGAAAAGGCATTCCTTCTTTAGAAATCGGGATGTATTTTGAGCCGGAAGTTGTGCCGGAAGTTTTTGCAAAATATTCAGGAGTTTCAATCCATAAAATATCACGCTGTCCGCGTTTTACTTTTTCGATGTAAGGTTTCAGGTTTTCATAATCGGCAACCGGGACTTTTTCCTGAAAATCTTTTACAGACTTGATGTTTTCAAAATCATATGTTCTTCCGAAAAGCGTTTTTTTAGCGGTTTCTACAAGCGACAGTAGTAATTTTTCCTGATTTTTTTCAGCATTTTTCTTGAATTCTTCTGCTTTTTGAACATGTCTTTTTGCCCAAATCAACGCTGCGTTTTTCTTTAGAAAGTTTAACATGGCTCAAATTTATAAATAAGTACAGAATTTCAGGAGATATATTTTTCAATTCAAATAAAAAACCGATGATCTAGGCATCGGCTTATTGAAATTTGATTATGAAATGACAACTTTTCGTTGTTTTTTACTTGTTTTCTTTAAATCTTTTGTCGGGTGTTCCGTCTTTTTTCAGCTTTTTATTTTCTTTGTAACGCTTATCGGGAGTTCCGTCTTTTTTAAGTTTCTGTGCGGGTTTTGCCATTTTGGCTTCCGTGGCTTTTACAGATTTTACTGTTTTTGTGGTAGTTGTTTTTGCGGCTGTTTTTGCAGGAGCTGCCTGTTGTGCAGAAGCAAATCCCAATCCCAATACAATGGTCATTGCTGTAATAATTTTTTTCATTTGCTTGATTTTTAGTACAGTAAATGTAAGAAAAAACTGATTGAAAAATTATTTTTATTTAATCTTAACTAAACTTTTATTTAGAGCCTGTTTAAATTTATAATTTATTTTTACCATTAAGGAATTAAGCCCTTTAGCTTAAAAAACTTAATAAGAATCAATTTATTGATTCCTTAATCAGAATAAACTTAACTCACTAAAATTCTTAATGTTAAATTTAAGAATAAACAGAGTTTATTTTAATTTAGAAAATTAAGAAAAAACTATAAAAAATTTATTGAATAAAATTTAAACAGGCTCTTAATTAAATTAAAAATAAAAAACCCGCCTCCAATTTTGGAAACGGGCAACATATGAATGAATAGTTATTATATTACCTTGTACAGTCTGCAGTCCATGTTTTACCGTCTTGTGTATAAAGTATATTTAGGTCATTATTGTCAATTCTTACGTAAACAAGCGCAGTAGAATTTACCGATACTAAAGTATTATCACCTTGTTTTTCAAATTCCAATCCGTTAAGATCTGGGATTCCGTTTGAAAATCTGAAGTTATATTTGGTTCCGCTTGCTATTTTTGTTACGAAAACTTCTCCGTTGTCAGTTGAGATATTATTAGATCCACCGTCAGTATAACCGATGCTCCCTTTATAAGTTCCAGCAAAGAAATCGTTGTCAGCCGGATCGTCGTCATCTCTACACGACGAAAGTGAGAAAGCGGTAAAAAGAAGCACAAAGACTCCTAGAATTTTGAATACATTTTTCATAATATTTTATTTTTTGGTTTATGTAGTTTCAATTTTCAAAGATTGTGCCGCGAGCAAAATGATTAAAAACTTTAACTTTTTTTAAAACTTGTACGGAAAATATTATGAGTAGTATTTATTTTAATTCAAATCAATTGTCTTTCAATTTGTGTATCTTTGTTAGACAATAATAACGGTTTCGGAAAGCCCCGAAATCGATTTTGTCGTTTACACCTACATTATCTATGCAGTTAAAAAATATCAGCGAAAAATTCCTTCCCAATCTGCTTATAAAAGAATTTGGAAAAGAAATTCTCTCAAAAATCCATACTCAGTCACACCTTTCTGTAAGAGGAAGTGCAGGTTCTTCAGCATCGGTTTTTACCGCCGAGCTCTATCTTACTCACAAAAAAACAGTGCTTTTTCTTATTGATGATAAAGAAGAAGCATTATATGCAAACAGCGAAATGGAAGATTTGCTGGGAAAAGAAAACGTACTTTATTTTCCCGCAACTCATATGGAACCTTATCAGGTAGAGAAAACCCAGAATGCCAATCTCGTGTTGCGTACAGAGGTTTTAAATAAAATGAATTCAGAAAAATCACCGAAAGTTATTGTCGCTTACATCGGAGCATTGTCTGAAAAAGTTTTGAAGAAAGAAGATTTTAAAGCTATTTCTCACAATATAAAAACCGGAGATCAGCTCGATTTTGATTTTGTGGATGAATTATTGAATCATTACCAGTTTCACCAGACCGATTTTGTTTCAGAGCCGGGCGAATTTTCGGTTCGTGGTGGAATCGTTGATGTTTTTTCTTACTCAAACGAAAAGCCTTACCGTATAACTTTCTTTGGAAACGAGGTGGAAAATATTAAAACCTTTGATATCGAAACCCAGCTTTCTGTCGATAAAGTTGACGGATTCCAATTGGTTTCTAACATGAATTTTTCGGTTTCGGGTTCAAGAGTTTCTTTTCTTGAAATTTTGCCTGATGAAAGTTTTATTATTTCCAAAAACGGAATTGTCGGTTTGCAGAAACTGAGGGCATTTTATGAAAAATCTTTAGAAAAATACGACGGTTTAAGCAAAGATATTGCACACAGAACCCCACAGGAATTATTTATTTCGAATGAAGAATTTATTTTCGATTATAAAAAATTCAAAACCATCGATTTCAGTAGCGTAGGAATTGAAAGTATTAAATCTGTTGAGGTAAAATTAAATCAGACGGCACAACCTTCATTTCATAAAAATTTTCAGTTGCTGATCGAAGATTTACAGGAAAAAAAAGAAGAAGGTTTTGATATCTGGGTGTCTTTTTCTACCGAAAAACAAAAAGAAAGACTTGAATCTATTTTTGATGAACTCGGTCATCAGCTGGCTTTTAAAAGTTTTAAATCTGAGCTGCATGAAGGTTTCGTAGATCCCGATCATAAAATTATGGTTTATACAGATCACCAGATTTTTGACCGTTACCAAAGATATAAAGCCAAAAATACGTTTGCGAAATCTGAACAGTTAACGCTGAAAGATTTAATGTCTCTGAAAGTAGGCGATTACATTGCCCATATTGATCACGGGATCGGAAAATTTATGGGATTGGTAAAAGTAAACAACGACGGAAAAATTCAGGAATGTTTTAAACTGACTTATAAAAATGGCGATTTATTATATGTAAGCATTCATTCGCTTCATAAAATTTCAAAATACAACGGCCCCGACGGAAAAGAAATTGTTTTGAGCAAACTGGGTTCTCCTGCCTGGAAATCTTTAAAGCAGAAAACCAAAGCCAAAGTAAAGCAGATTGCTTTTGACCTTATTAAATTATACGCCGAAAGAAAAACGGCCAAAGGTTTTTCTTTTACACCAGATTCTTACTTGCAAAATGAGCTTGAAGCAAGTTTCGTGTATGAAGATACGCCCGATCAGGAAAAAGCTACAATTGATGTAAAAACCGATATGGAAGCCGAAACGGTGATGGACAGACTTGTTTGCGGAGATGTTGGTTTTGGTAAAACTGAAGTGGCAATTCGTGCTGCTTTTAAAGCTGCGACAGACGGAAAGCAGGTTGCGGTTTTGGTTCCGACTACGATTCTGGCGTTTCAGCATTATAGAAGTTTCAGAGACCGATTGAAAGATTTTCCGGTAAATATTTCTTACTTAAACCGTTTCAGAACGGCAAAACAGAAAAATGAAACCATTGATGGTCTAAAAACCGGGAAAGTAGATATCGTGATCGGAACGCATCAGCTGGCTTCAGATAAAATTAAATTTAAAGATTTAGGTTTATTGATTATTGATGAAGAACATAAATTTGGAGTTGCCGTAAAAGATAAGCTCAAAACTTTAAAAACAAATATTGATACCTTAACTTTAACGGCAACACCCATTCCGAGAACATTACAGTTTTCTTTGATGGCTGCAAGAGACTTGTCGGTTATAAAAACGCCGCCGCCAAACAGACAGCCTGTAGAAACCCAGCTTGTAGGTTTTGATGAGGAGATCATCCGTGATGCGGTTTCTTATGAATTGCAGCGTGACGGACAGGTTTATTTTATCAACAACAGAATTGAAAATCTGAAAGATATTGCCGGTTTGATCCAAAGACTGGTTCCTGATGCAAGAGTGATTACCGGACACGGACAAATGGACGGAAAGCAGCTTGAGCAAAATGTTCTGGATTTTATGGAAGGAAAATATGATGTTCTGGTTTCCACCACAATCGTAGAAAGTGGAGTAGATGTACCGAATGCGAATACGATTTTCATTAATGATGCGCAACGTTTCGGAATGGCTGATCTTCACCAGATGAGAGGAAGAGTTGGGCGAAGCAACAGGAAAGCATTCTGTTACTTGATTACGCCGCCTTTTGATCTGATGACAACCGATGCCAGAAAAAGGCTGGAAGCAATTGAGCAGTTTTCAGACTTGGGAAGTGGCTTCCAGATTGCGATGAAAGATTTGGAAATTCGTGGGGCAGGAGATTTGTTAGGCGGTGAACAAAGCGGATTTATCAATGAAATGGGCTTTGAAACCTACCAAAAACTAATGCAGGAAGCTTTGGAAGAACTAAAAGATGATGAAAATTTTGAAAATCTTTTTGAGAACGAAGAAGACCGTCAGAAATTATTCAAGTCTGTAAAAGAAGTGAATATCGATACTGATCTGGAACTAATGCTTCCGGATTCTTATGTTTCGAGTACCGAAGAAAGATTATTGCTTTATCAAAAATTAGCTGAAATTGATAATGAAAAAGACCTTCAGAAATTTGAATCTGAGCTGAAAGACCGTTTTGGAAATCTGCCAAGTGAAGCTGTTAATTTACTGAAAAGTGTTGCTCTGAAGTGGCTCGCTGCCGAAATTGGTTTCGAAAAAATTGTGATGAAAAACGGAATTTTCTTAGGATATTTTCCGGGAAATCCGCAGGATAAATTTTACCAGACCGATAAATTCAGGCATATTATTTCTTATTTAACGCAAAATCCTGCGCAGGCTCAGTTAAAAGAAAAAGTCGGCAAAGATGGAAACAACCTGATGATGCGAAAAGATAAGGTGAAAAACGTGGATGAGGTAAATGTTTTGCTGAAATCTATTTTGGGAATTTAATTTATCGTTTCTTAATTTATAAAAGATCTAAATTTTTTTTAGGTCTTTTTTTTATTTCTTTAAAATAAATCCTTTAGTGTTGAAAATAATTTATATTTGCGGATCTAATAACTATATAATTTATGACTAGAAATTTATTCAAAGGTTTCACCGTTTTACTTCTTGGTTTCATGTTTTCATGCGATAACACAACTGCAGATCCAATTAATAACACACTCAATAATCCCAATAATCCGGGAGGAAGCGGCGGAGGAAGCACTCCATCAATTACCGGGCCTCGAATTTTACATAAAATTGTGATAAACAATGTTACCAATCAGGAATTTGTAACTACCGGAAATGTTTTAGAAAAAGCAATATTCAAAGAAGCGAGCGGGCCAAATTCTTTCCTGGTAGGAACGGCTACTTATACTTCAGGAAAAATCACAAGAGTGAAGTTTGCACAGGAAGTCAACGGTACTGTTCCTGCAAATAGCTTGTCGTATGACTACAATATTACTTATGATTCCGGCGGGAAAATCAATTATACAACTTGTGAAACAATGTTGGGAACTATGCCCAATTTCAACAGCGAATATACTTATACGTACGATGGCTCTGGAAAAATGACGAAGATTGTTGAAAAGAAAAAGGTAGGTTCTACTTACACTCATTTTATCAATTATAATTTAACCAACACAGGAGATAATATAACAAAACTTGTGACAGAAAACGGTATTACAAATGCAGCGGGAGTTCCGGATATGTCTACCGTGATGAGTTATACCTATAATTTTTCTTCTTACGACACTAAAATAAACCCTTATAATACGTTACCTAAAACATTTTTTGTAATGTGGAGCTTACTGCATCCTAATAATTTTTCGAGTTTATCAGCCAATAATCTTACCAGTTTCAATATTGTATATCCGGCTCCGGCTCCGGTAATTCCTGGAGCTTATACGTATCTTTATGATACACAGGATTATCCGGTTTCAGATCAGACGCAAACCCAGAAGTATGTTTATAAGGCTTTATAATGAGTTTTTTGTTGTTAGTTTTGTTAGAATATTAATTAAAATATGATTTTTATACAAAAAAAAATTATATTTGTGGAAAAATAAATAATTCCATTACATAATGAAAAGACTTTTCTATTTTATTTTGCTAATAGCAGGTTTTTCTTCAATACATTCTTGTAAAGATCTGACTGACGAAGAGGGAAATCCACTTTTGGATTTGAATGACAATACAGGTTTGAACGGTCCGAGAGCTTTATCCAGAGAGGTTACTGATTTTGGGCTGATTGCACAGTATGAATATAATGGTTTGCTTCTTTCAAGAGTAATTACAGAAAAAGCTTCTATCACCAATGTAGAATGGAGTGGTGATAAAATCAGCAAAGTAACATTTAATGGTTTTTTAGATTTAGATAGCGATGGTACAATAGATACTGACAGTGTTTCTTATACTCAGCAATATACTTACGGTAACCTGGGTAAATTGACTTTGATTTCTGAAAACAGAACGGTATTCAGAAGAGCGGCTCCGGTTCCTCCTTCTACAACACCGGGTCCATATGCTGTTTTTGCAAAAACAAAAGCAATCTATAATTTAACTTACAGCGCTACAACATCAAAGCTTGCTTCTATTGTAATGAAAAAAGGTGATGATGTTACTCCTTTTATTTACACAGATTATACTAAAGCTGCATACAGCTATTTGGGAGATAATGTTTCTTCGGTAACTAAAGAAGTAGGTAAATTGACAGGAAATGTTTTTGAGCCTGCTGTACAAAACTATAAGTTTGATTTTAGCAGCTACGATTCTTTTATCAGCGGATATACTTTATTGCCGTTCGAATATAAAGTTTCGGTACTTATTTCTACCAACATTAATGACGACAGAAGTTTGATATTGTCGCCAAACAGTCCTAAAAGAGCAGCTGTTACAGATATGACGCAGCCGGTTCCTACACCAATTGTAGTTTCTACCAACTATAAGTACGATCCGCAGACTTATATGACGCAAGGTTTCGGAATTAATTATTTCTACAAGCCTTTGTAATTATAAAATTTTAAAAAATATTTAAGCTCAATCCTTTCCCGGGTTGAGTTTTTTATTTTATAACCCTTAATTTTGCAAAAAATTTCTCATGAAATATTTAATTGTCGGTCTTGGAAATAAAGGTCCGGAATACGAAAATACACGTCACAATATAGGTTTTAAAGTTGCTGAAAAAATTGCTGAAACTTTAGAAACATCATTCAATACCACCAATTTCGGTTGGATGGCAGAAGGTAAATATAAAGGAAGAAAAGTATTGGTTTTAAAACCCGATACTTATATGAATCTTTCCGGAAACGCCGTAAAATACTGGATGCAGAAAGAAAATATTCCTTTAGAAAATGTGATGATTATTACCGATGATCTGGCTTTGCCTTTCGGAACTTTAAGAATGAAAATGAAAGGTTCTGATGCAGGTCACAACGGACTTAAAAATATTCAGGAAGTATTGCAGACCCAAAATTATGCAAGGCTCCGCTTCGGTATTTCTGCCGAGTTTTCTGAAGGAAGACAGGTCGATTATGTTCTGGGAACGTGGAATGAGGAAGAAAGCGAAAAGCTCCCTGAAAGAATAGAAAAATTTTCAAAAGCTTGCCTGTCTTTTGTTTTTGCAGGAATTAACAATACCATGTCTGCTTTTAACGGGAAATAAAAACAGATTCGGGCGGAAGCAAAGCTTCCGCCCGAATTATTAATCAAAGAGAAATTTTTATTATAGCCAGGTTACAACGCCTGTTTCAACGTCATAGTTTGCACCAACGATTTTAATTTTTCCTTCATCTTCAAGCTTTTTTAAAGTCGAGCTTTGCTTACGGATCTCTTCAATCGCATTCAGTACGTTATGCTGATTTAGTCTTTCAAGAAGATCTGCGTTAGCTGAAGAACGCTCTTCATCATCCTTTATGATCGTTTTAATGATCGGATCGAAATGACCGATCAGATGGTTCAGGTTATCCATTCCCATTCCTTCGATTTTAGCGGCATCAAGTCCGCCTTTTAGAGCGCCACATTTTGTGTGACCTAAAACGACAACCAATTTAGAACCGGCAACATTACAGCCAAATTCCATCGATCCTAAAATATCCTGGTTAACAAAATTTCCGGCTATTCTGATACTGAAAACATCACCTAGTCCTTGATCAAAGATTAATTCTGCAGAAGTACGGCTGTCTATACAGCTCAAAACCACTGCAAAAGGCCACTGTCCTTCACGCGTAGCATTTACCTGCTCCAAAAGATCTCTGTTTGCCTTTAGATTGTTTACAAATCTTTGGTTCCCTTCCTTCAAAAAGTTTAATGCCTTTTCGGGAGTAATCGTAGACTGGGTTTCTGATGTATGTGCTTTCATATAATTTATTTATTTTTTGAATTATTAAAGTTAAAAAAAATATTTTTTGAGCTTACATTGCTCTTCTGTGGGTAATGACGATGTGAGAATCTTYATCGGTTTCGTAGTCTCTGTACGAAGTTTTGAAGCCTAATAGTTCCACATTAATGTCTTCTTCTTTTGCTCTGATGTTAGAAAAATCCTGAATCATTTCCAGTACATCAGTTGCAATATATGATGTTCCTCTCGCATCAATCGTTACCGTAGAGTTTGGTTTAATGTTTTTCAATGTCTTTTTAATAGCAGCTTTATTCAGGAAAGATACTTCTTCTGCCAATTTTATCGTAATACCATCAGCATCTTTTAGCCTTTCTCTGCTTAAATAATAAGCACGCTTCATATTTCCCTGCAAAATATAGAAAACCGAGATTGCCAAACCAATTCCAACACCTTTTAATAAATCTGTAGCTACAATCGCCACTACAGTCGCCACAAACGGGATAAACTGGAATTTTCCTAAATGCCAGAAATGTTTGAATGTAGCCGGTTTTGCCAGTTTATATCCTACCAGAAGTAAAACAGCAGCAAGAGTGGATAAAGGAATCAAGTTTAAAACAAAAGGAATGCTCAGTACACAAATCAATAGTAAAAACCCGTGAATCATAGCCGAAACCTTCGACGTTGCTCCTGCGTTGGCGTTTGCCGAACTTCTTACAACTACCGATGTCATGGGCAACCCGCCGATAAATGAACTGATTAAGTTTCCTATTCCCTGAGCTTTTAATTCTAAATTGGTATCGGTGATTCTTCTCTGAACATCCAATCGGTCTGAAGCTTCAATACAAAGTAAGGTTTCAATAGAAGCCACAATGGCAATGGTTGCTCCTACAATCCATACTTTTGGGTTTGTGAAACCGTTAAAATCGGGAAGCGTTATCAGGTTTTTAAAATCATCAAGACTTTGAGGAACAGGTAAAGAAACCAAGTGTTCTTTCCCGATTGCCAAAGAACTTCCTGATAATTTGAATAATTCATTCAGTAAAATTCCGACAACAACCGCAACTAATGCGCCGGGTAACATTTTCATTCTTTTTAAAAAAGGAATTTTATCCCAAGACAAAAGTAATCCTACGGAAACTAATGTAACGATTACTGCTCCCGGATGTATTGCTCCCATTAATTCACCGAAATAGTTGAAATTGATTCCGTTGGAAAATAGTGTTTCATTTCCTTCATAATCTTTATCAAATCCCAACGCATGTGGAATTTGTTTGATGATAATAATAATTCCGATGGCAGCAAGCATTCCCTCAATTACATTATTCGGAAAATAATTGGATATGCTTCCTGCTCTTATGAAACCTAAAACCAACTGTATCAATCCGGCAATAATACCTGCGCAAAGGAATAGCTCGAAAGCGCCAAGATCTGTAATAGCAGTTAAAACGATTGCGGTAAGACCTGCAGCTGGTCCCGAAACCGAAATATTTGAATTACTGATGGCTCCTACGACCAATCCTCCTACAATACCGGCAATAATACCGGATAATGGTGGTGCACCGGATGCTAAAGCAATCCCTAAACAAAGCGGGAGCGCTACTAAAAATACAACGAGGCCTGAAGGGAAATTCTCCTTAATTCCTCCAAATAATGAATTTGATTTTTTCATGACAGCGAAAAATACTTAGTGTAACCGATTGATCTTAATTAAAGTTTTTAACTAAAATCATCAGCGATAAAAATTGAAATTAACTTAAAAAAGGCATCTATTCAACATCAAACCTGATATGAATATTTGCTGATCTATTTCAACTAAGCTTCCGGAGGTGGTGAAAATATGGTAAGAAATGGCGACAGATGACAGGAATCATCAATCAGCACGAAAGATCTGCGCTCGAGATCATGCTCGAAAAACTTTAGAAAATCATGTACGCTTAAAGTCTTGGGTAAAGTCTTTTCATACACCGTAAATGATGAATAATGAGAGTGTGTTTCTTCTTCGTTTACAATTACATTCGTTGTCTGTATTTCCCAGCCGCAAATTGCAGCAATGCTTGGCAAAGCTGTGAAGTTTAAGATAAACAGTAATGTAATGATACTCCAGAATTTCATTCACTCAATTTTTTAAAGAAAGATTATTTCGTCTTTCTGCTCATAACCCAGTCTGAACCTGTAAGATTATAAATCTTCTGAATGTCTTTTAAGATTTCCTCAAAATCTATTTTAAGATCGATAATTTTACCAGTTCTCAGGTCAAAAACCCAGCCGTGAACAATAGGATATTCTTCTAAGATATATCTTTCCTGTACACAGGCCATTTTGATCACGTTGATGCACTGCTCCTGAACATTGAGTTCTACAAGCCTGTCGTAACGCTCACTCTCATCTTCGATAGAATCCAGTTCTGCCTGATGCAGCCTGTAAACATCACGAATATTTCTCAGCCAGGGATTCAAAAGTCCCAAATCCTGAGGCGTCATCGCTGCTTTTACACCGCCGCAGTTGTAATGTCCGCAAACAATAATGTGTTTTACCTTCAGATGCTCTACTGCGTATTGTATAACCGCGGCGGAGCTCATGTCTAAAGTATTTACAACATTAGCAATGTTTCTGTGGACAAAAACTTCTCCCGGTTTTGCTCCCATAAGTTCTTCTGCTGTCGCTCTGCTGTCTGAACATCCTATGTAAAGGTATTCAGGATTCTGAGTTTTTGCAAGATCCTCAAAGAAGTTGGGGTTGTCTGCAACTTTAGATTCTACCCATTTTCTGTTGTTCTCAAAAATAACTTCGTACGAATTTTTCATTAATTAAATTTTTAAAAGTATAATTATTTATTTCGTTTAAATTATTTTTAAATTCAATAGATTGAATCGATAATTATGCAAAAATATTAATTTTGTAGAATTATCAACCATTTTTAACAAAGTTTAATACACTTAAAAATATGATAAAATTCAGGTCTAGACCTTGTTATTGATATATCCTTCGGTTGCATTTTCATTAGGATAAATTTTTGCAGGATTCCCGGAAACAACGCTATTGTCGGGAACATCAAAATTTACAAACGCATTCGGAGCAATCAAAACATTATTACCAATATTTATTTTACCTACAATTACTGCATTCGGTCCGATCCAAACTTCATCGCCAATTACAGGGTAGCCTTCGTTTTTACCCCGGTTTTGCTGACCGATCGTTACACCTTGGGCAATATTGCAGTTCTTTCCTATTTTGGTTTTCGAGTTGATAACGAGGCTTCCCCAATGTCCCAGGTAAAAGCCTTCTCCGATCTGGGTTTCAGGGTAGATCTGGAAACCATATTTAATTTGGAAATGTCTTAAAACAAACCTCCAATAAAGTCTTAAAACAGGGGTTTTGTTATACTTCTGGGTTTTTCTTAAAACATAAATAAAATGCAGATTCGGATTGACACATTTGGCCAAAATTTTAAAAGTAGAAAGCCATTTTCCGCTTTCCCGGTAGAAATCTTTCTGTAGAGTAGAGTGATCTGCCATGTAACAAATTTAAAAAAATCTAAATGGTCGTAAAGAAAAAATAAAAGAAATCTACATGCTGTCAAGAATCGAAACGATTTTCTGCACAGAGTTTTCAAGATTGAAAGGCATCTCGTAATCTTTCAGCTTCTCGGTATATTTTTCAAAATCTTCAGGTTTCGTCAATGCTTTTTTCATTCCCGAATAGATTCCATCTTCAGAATTTTCCACAATTAAGCCCAATTCACCATCATTCAGCATTTCTCTTACTCCCGAAACTTCTGTTGCAATAATTTTCTTTTTTAAAGTAATTGCCTCAAACAAAACGGTCGGGAAACCTTCATATCTTGAACTTAAAATATAAAAATCTGCATTTTTGAAATATGGATAAGGATTATCTGTAAACCCCATCATTGTTGCAGTATCATCAACATTCAGTTCAGTTTTTAACTTTTTGATGTTTTCAAAATCATACCCATCACCAACAATCAGGATTTTGTGTTTAAAACCTTCTTCCAAAAGTTTTTTGTGAACTTTCAGAAGCCTGTCAAAACCTTTTTGCGGAAACACGGTTCCTACAGAAATAAAAGTTGGAACATTTGGATCAAACTTATAATTATCGATGGATTGTTCTGCTTTAGATAAAATTTCTTCTGTATCTAAAGGATTGTAGATTTTACAGATCTTCTGTTTCTCAATTTCATTTTCAGCTAAATCAAGGAAAAGTTTTTTTATTTTTTCTGAAATAACCATGATTTTATCAAACCCAAAGAATTTTTTAATCTCAGCTTCTGTATATTCTTTTACTTCCGCAAGGTCATTGTGAATCCAGACTATTTTTTTTGAAGATTTTAGCGGTGAATTCAGGATTTCATCCCGCATTCCGTGAATGGCGGCAAATTCGATGTCGTATTTTTTTCCTTTTAATTTTCTTTTATAAAGAAGATTCGGGAATTTTTTCAATGCATTCTGATAAATAACTCGCGCTGCCTTCTCCGGAATATCCTGAATTCTGTTGGTGGTAATCATTTCTCCTTTATTGAGGTAAATGATATTGATCCAGCCGGGAACTTCGCCCAAATATTTCCCGGAATATAAATTTAAAAGCAAATCGATCTCATATTGATCCTGCGGAAGATTTTTTAGAAAAGTAATCAGCACTTTTTCTGCGCCACCGTGACGAAGCGAACCAATGCGGATGAGGATTTTCTTTTTTTGAGACATTTATTTTAATTTATATTCTAGATTTTTTATCTTAAATTAATTTTGAAAAAGGGTAGACCAGTGCTGTAATTATTTTAACGGGTAAAGAATTCAGCTCAGAAATCGTTTTTTTGAAAGTTCTTTTGTCTGCTGATGAAAATTTAATGTAACCACCAATATTTCTAATCACCGGAACAGGATTGCTCCATATTTTTGAACTGTAAGTATTCAGGAATGCTTTGTAATTTTCGGCAAGACCGAATGCGTTTTTTTTGTCATAAAACTGATTGGCAAGCGACTGCTCATCTTCTTTGTCCCGGAAATAAATTCTCGTCACTTTATTGATGCAGTAATGAAAGCCAAGCTTATCAAACTGAAACTGGAAAACGCCTTCAGGAATAAAGCCTTTTCCGGAAAGATTTTCAAAATTCAGCTTCATTTTTTTGTAAATCTCTGTTTTTCCCATTCCCCATTTATCCCCTTTTATTTTATACTTATATCGCATATCAAAAATCGTACAGATAAAGGGAGGTTCAGGGAAATGATCACCTACAATATTTCCGGACTGGTCTTCGCAAAGCGTTGATACAAACACAATATTTTGATCGTTATTAATCTGTTCCCATGTACTGACAAGAATTTCCATAGAATCTTTCGGCAATGCATCATCAGAATCTAAAGGTGAAAAATATTTGCCTTCCGCAAGATCAATTCCGCGGAAAAAAGTTAAAAATTTATGTTGATTCTCCTGATAATAATATCGAATTTTAAAATCAGAATTTTTCTGAAATTCTTCAACGAGTTCTTTCGTTTTATCGGTAGAACCATCATCGATGACGAGCCATTCAAAATCTTTAAAAGTCTGATTCTGTAAAGATTCAAAAACCCTTGGTAAAGTATGCGCCCGGTTATACGTGGGTGTAAGAATGGTAACTAACGGTTTTTTCATCCTTTCAGCTCATATTGTTTCCGGAAAACAGAAGTAACCTGGTCGTAAATTTTTTCATTATCAAATTTCTTTACAGAGTTGATCATGTTTTCTTTAAATTTCTCGGTAATCTCTTTATTGGTAAGGAATAATTTCATTCCCTCATAAATAGAATTCTCGTCTGGTTCTACAAGATAGCCGTCAAAATTATGCTCAATCATTTCAGGAATTCCGCCAACATTTGTACTGATGACAGGAATATTTAATCCCATCACTTCGCCTATCGTTAAAGGATAAGATTCAGATTCTGAAGGTAAAACAAAATAATCAGAATTTTTGATGTAAGGATAAGGATTTATCTGACTATCCAGTAAAAGAAATGTACTTTCAACGCCAAGATTTTTTGCCTGCTTTTTTAAATTTTCCATTTCAGAACCGCCGCCGATTACTGCAATGCTGTGTTTTAAACCTTCGTCTAAAAGCTTTTTGTGCACCTTCATCAAGGTGTGGTAGTTTTTGCGGCTGTGTAATCTCCCCATCGATGAAAACACAGGATTGGTATCGTAATGCACAGGAAATTCTAAAGCTTTTACTTTTACTTCATCAATTTTTATGGCATTGTAAATGACACAACTTTTAGGATATTCTATCTGATACAAATCTTTAATAATATCTCTTGTCTGTTTAGAACCAAAAATCACCCAGTCAAATTTTTTAAGCGCATTGATTCTGCTTAAAACTCTTTTCTCGTTAGGATCATAGCTTACATCAGTATGAAACCATGCGATCTTTCTTGATTTTAAAGGACTTGAAAGAATGTTTTCAAATTCAGAATACGTTGGTGCAATTTCAAGATCAAAATCTTTTTTAATGATCTTACGGTATAATATTTTCGGATTATTTCTGTAAAATGCTAGAATTATATTTCTTTTAATGAGCTGTAAAGTTCTTACGAGTTTATTGCTGCTCATATCTTCTCTTCCCTTTTGAAGAGTAATAAGTTCAATATCTTTAGGAATACTTCTTCTAAGCTGTCCCTGATCGAGTGTTAGGAAAAAGGTAATGTCAAACTGTTCTCTTGGAAGGTTTTCCAAAAGATCAAGAATAACCCTTTCAACACCTCCCATTTCCATGGAACGATGGCGGAACAAAACTTTTATTTTTTGAGGCATTTGTGATTTCTTTAAAAAAAATTAATCCTTAAAGAAACAAATATAAGACTGTTTGAGCAATTCTTTTGTATTTTTACTCCTTAAACATAACTGTATGAGTAAAGTTTCAGAAATCGCAACCACATTTGTAGCCTATCTTAAGCGACCGGATCTGTATCCTGAATTAAGACGTAAAATTTGGAAAAATTTATTCAATCGCTCATCTGGTTTGCGAGGTAAAGAAGAAGCCGAAAAATGGTGCAAAAGCATCGCTTTTTCTGAGAAAGATTTTATAGAAAATATTTTAAAAATAAACTTTGTTTCTTTTGAAGAGCTTTTTCCTCAACAATACAAAAATGCTTTGCAGGCACAGGAAAAAGCACCTGTGAAAATGGGAGGAGCAGGTTCTTTAAGCGTGATTTATTACATCAACGAATTTGCAAAATCTCAAAATTCTATCGAAACAGGCGTAGCTTACGGATGGTCTTCTTTTGCGGCTTTGGCATCATTAGTTCCGAGAAACGGAACGCTTTACAGTTCAGATATGCCTTATATTCTTCAAAATCAGAGTGAAGATTTTGTAGGATGTGTAATTCCTGAAAACTATAAAAACAATTGGGATCTTTACCGTTTTGCAGACAAAGAATCTCTGCCGAAAATTTTTGAAAAAAACAAAACTTTCGATGTTGTGCATTACGACAGCGACAAAACCTATGACGGAAGAATGTGGGCGTATAAAATTTTATGGGAAAGGCTGAGAAAAGGAGGCGTTTTTATGAGCGATGATGTAGGAGATAATGCAGCATTCAAAGATTATTGCGAGCAAAATAATCGCAAACCTCATATTGTTGAGTTTGACGGTAAGTTTGCCGGAATTATTATTAAAGAATAGAAATAAAGATTAAAGATCAAAAAATAAAGAAAAACCACAGATTGTGCTGTGGTTTTTTAGTTTATATAAATTTTCTGAGGATTTTTGTGACAATATTGTTTTGCTTTATTTTTAAAAACTCAGGAAGGTTTTGTATCTGGTCAATCTTTTTACCAAAGAGAGATTCTATATTCCTACGTTTTGCGGTTTCCAGAATTACCTGATGCCAGTTATGATTAAGCTTTTCTTTTTTCGAAGATTCCTGAGAAACTCCTTTTTCATGTAAACGGTAATAATAAAGCGGAGCATCTATAAAATGAAATTTTCCAACTTCATAGAGTTTCAGATATAAATCCTGATCGACGGCAGATGTAAGCTCCGGATTGATACCAATGGTTTTATCGTAGGCTTCTTTTTTAAATGTAAAAAAATGATTGGCTTCCAGAAAAACATTGAAAAACTCTTTCTTTCCGTTTCTTACAGTACGGGAATGCTGAAAAATACGTACAGGTTTTAGCAGGCTGTCGCACAAATAAAATTTTGAATACGTTGCAACATTATCTTTCTTGTGGTTTTCTATGCTTATTTGCAGTGCATTTTCGGCAATAGCATCATCAGGATCTACAAATCCGCAGATTTCTCCGGAAGCCATTTCGGCGCATTTTCTTTTGGTGTATCCTACCCCTTTGTTTTCATCATTTCTGAAAATTTTTACTTTGCTATTGTCTTTTGTAAGCTCAGTAATCTTTTGGTAAGAATCAGCGGCAGAGCAATCATCTACAATTACAACCTCAAAATTCTGGTAGGTCTGTTTAAGAATGCTGTTGTAACATTCTGTGAAATAATCGTAATTATTATAATGCGCGATGAGAATCGAAAATTTTACCATGAAATTGAATTGAAGATAATTTTAGGCTGAATTATTTTTATAAATTAAATCTATAAAGATATGATTTGCTGGTCTTGCTTATTAACCACAACCGAATTAGAAGGAACGTCTTTATGGATCACACAACCGGCTCCCAGAATTACATTGTCTCCAATCGTGACATCTTTTAATACAACGACATTCGCACTGATCCATACATTATTTCCTATTTTAACTTTTCCGATATTGAAATCTGTTTTTGAGACAGAGAAAGGATCTTTTGTATAATAATGATTATGATCAAAAATCTTTACCCCTTCACCAAAAAGGCAGTTTTTCCCGATTTCAATTTCCCCAAGACACGAGATGGTAGACTTTGTAATATAGGTTCCGTCTCCAATGGAGAGCTTGCCATTTGGCTTTACGGTAATAAAATTTGCCTGGTTAATGAATACGTTTTCCCCAAACCTGAATTCAGCGGAATCAGAAATATCAAAAGTATTATTTGGACCAAGTTTAAAGGAATGATGAACAGAGCTTTTGCGGGTAAAAAAAAGATCACGATGTTTTGCAATCATGCAACTGTTTGCAAAATTTTTCAATTTTATAAAACATATACCTAAAAGCTTTTTCATTAAAATGTTTTACTCAAAAGTATTAATTATTCTTTTAATTTTGTAATAATTAACAGCAAAAACAATCTGATGAGCACCAATCAGCCTTTAATCAGCATTAATATTCCCGTTTTTAAATGTGAAAAATATATACTTCGATGTTTGGAATCGGTAAAAAATCAGACCTATAAAAACTTTGAAATTATTCTGGTTAATGACTGTACTCCTGACGAAAGTGTAGCCATCGTTCAGCAATTCATAAAAGAAAATGCAGATTTAGACATTAAAATTCTTGAGCATGAAATAAACTCAGGTCTCTCGGTGGTAAGAAATACAGGGATAAAAGCATCAAAAGGAAAATATATTTATTTTTTAGACAGCGATGACGAAATTACTTCAGATTGTTTAGAGTTACTTATCGATAGTGCTTTGAAAACGGATGCACAAATTACCATTGCGCAAAACCGATGGATCAATACGTTTGATAATACAACTAAAGATTTCGGTTTCCCGACAACTGCAGATAAAAATTATTACAACGACAGGCTCGAAATTTTTTCTGTTTACAGCAACGGCGGATTTCCTTCTTCATCATGGAATAAATTAATCAAAAGAGATTTTATCATCGCCAATGAAATTTATTTTGTTCCCGGATTATTTGCGCAAGATGAATTGTGGTTTTTTCATCTTCTTTTAAAAACAGATACTTTGGCTGTTATTGATGAAATTACATACC
>NZ_JBFRGA010000003.1:0-47328 GCF_052115105.1 Chryseobacterium sp. 2TAF14 | reverse complement strand
AGGAGTAAAATTTCAAATATTCCTCTGAAATCAACAAGTAATGTAAATTCTATTGTAAAGTTTGTTTTATCAAATAAATCAAAATGTTGGTCATATGAAGAAGAGGTTAGATTAATAACTCTCTTGTCAGGATCGCATGGCTACAATGAGGAATCATTAAAAAGTATATATTTTGGTATTAAAATGAAAGAAGAGCATAAATTAGAAATTGTTGAAAAACTTGAACATAAAATATTCTTTTTCATAATATGAAATTGAAACCGAATAGTTATGATTTAATATCAGAACGTTTTAACCATAACAAATGAAAAAACTAACCATATTAACCGGCGCCGGAATCAGTGCCGAAAGCGGAATAAAAACCTTCAGAGACGGAGATGGTCTTTGGGAAAATCATAGCATCACAGATGTGGCAAGTCCGGAAGGATGGCGAAAAGACAGAGCTTTGGTATTAGAATTTTACAACCAGAGACGTCGTCAGCTTCATGAAGTGGAGCCCAATGATGCACACAAATTAATTGCCGATCTGGAAAAGCATTTCGAAGTTCAGATTATTACACAAAATATTGATGACCTGCATGAAAGAGCGGGTTCCACAAATATCATTCATTTGCATGGAGAATTGTTCAAGTCATGTTCCTGCAACAACAAAGGTTTGATTTATGAACAAAGAAACGATATTAAGATAGGCGATAAAGCCGAAGACGGAGCGCAATTGCGACCTTTTATCGTTTGGTTTGGAGAAGATGTTCCGCTGATGTATGAAGCCACGAAAAAAGCGAAAGAAGCAGATATTTTCCTGGTAATCGGAACGTCTTTGCAGGTTTATCCGGCTGCAGGATTGCTTCATGATATCAAAGATGATTGCCTTTTAATTGTCATCAACCCAAATGAAACAGGCTTTGGACACGGACAAAGAGCGGTTGTGATGAAAGAAACGGCAACTCAGGGAATGAAATTACTATTTGATAGATTGGTAAATCTTGCGTAATGAAAAATACTGTAAAATCAGAGATTTATTACAGACATTGAAATTTTATTTTTTAATTAGAACAGAAATTAAAAAACGCAAACAATGAACGRACAACACAAGAAAAAAATAAGCAAATTTCTAAGCCTGATTCTTAGACATAAACCCGAAATTATCAATTTGAATTTGGATGAAAACGGTTGGGCAAATGTCGAAGAATTAATTACAAAATCAATCAACGATTCTCAAGGTTTTACTTTTGAGGAACTCGAAGAAATTGTAGAAACCAATGACAAAAAACGTTTTGTTTTTAATGAAGGCAAAACCAAAATCCGTGCGAATCAGGGACATTCGATAGATGTTAATCTGGCTTTAATTCCACAACAGCCACCGGAATTTTTATATCACGGAACTGCTCAAACCAATATCGATTCTATTTTAGAAAAAGGAATTGAGAAAAGAAGCAGGCAACACGTTCATCTTAGTCAGGACAAGGAAACCGCAACCAAAGTTGGAATGCGCCACGGAAAACCGCTTATTTTAGTTATCAAAACAAAAGAAATGTTTGAAGACGGAATAGCATTTTATCTTTCAGAAAATAAGTTCTGGCTGACGGATTTTGTGGATGCAAAATACATTTCGCAGGAATAAACAGAAAAAAATTAAGCTCTTGTAATAAATTTTTCAAAAAAGTGTGATTTTATATTATATATTTCTTACCTTGGGGAAATAAATCGTGGTTTCCGAAAAACGGATAGAGTAGGAAAATTAAACAAAATCATTATGAAAAAATTAAACAAAATCTCAAGAGAAAATTTAAAATCAATTAAAGGGGGAATTACCCCGGAATGTGCAACTTGGTGGGGTTCAGGACGACCATATTATACTACTGAGGCAGCTTGTCTTCAGGCTGCAACCACAGATCCTGATTTAGAACCGTTTTGTGTTAATAAATGTGGACGATGGTATGCTTTTTAATTAAAAATAAGTAAAAAATATCCCTAAAAGTTTCAGGCTTTTAGGGGTTTTTATTGAAAAACAAATTTGAAATTCAGAAATCAAAAAATTGCTTTAATCTTTGATGATGAAAAGTCATTTATCTTTTAGGCAATCCTTTTTTCAAGGCATAATTAGCTCTTTCTATTGCCTTTTTTTCTTTCCAATCCATATAGCGTTTTTTGTAACGGCCTTTCATAAAATTGTCAAAATTTCTCTGTACGGTAAGGTTCCAGAGAGAATTGGCTTTTACAGCCCATGATTTATCCCATGCACGAAGCGAGATAGAGAAGCTTCCGTCGAGATATTTCATCCAGTGCCACCATCCTGTCGGCATAAATAAAGTATCGCCGTGCTCCAGGTAACATTCAATACCTTCTACGCCGTCTAATGCAGGAAATTTTTCAAAATCAGGATTTGTGATGTCATAATCTTCCAAAGCATAGGTAGCATAAGGCAATTTGTAAAGTCTTTCTTTCCATTTATATTCAAAAAGGAGCACATGTTTTCTTCCGTTAAAATGCGTGTGGAAAATATGGGCTAAATCAATATCGTAATGTAAAAATGTTACGGAACCTTTTCCGCCAAAAAACATGGAAGGATATTTATCTAAAAATCCGCCCATCAATTCTTTTGGTGAAATATAATCTTCAAGAAGTTTATTAGCACGCTTGATAGGATCAAAAAAGAAAATTCTCAGATCTGTAGGCTCTCTCTGGATCAGATCAATATAATCTGCAAATTTCATTTCCGTTGTAGGCGTGTTGATCGGTGCGGCAGGATCTGCTTTTGCACTGTCATATAGGGGAACTGTAATGTCTCCTACCACTTCCTTCACATAATCCATCGTCCATTTTTGATAGGCGGGCCATTTTTTGGCCATATTTTTTATCACGACTGGTTTTCTTGGTATCAGATATTTCTTACGAAACTCTTCTTGAGTAATATCGTCAACAATATCAATAGGTTTTAGAATAACCCCCATTTTTTAAAAATTTAGTGTTACAAAATTATTAAATATTTACTTACGGAATTTAAATTAAGATATTTTTAATCTATGACCTTAATCATTTTTTTATTTAGTCGAAATAAGAATTTCTTTTACTTTAAAACAGACTTTAAAATTTTATTTTGATTTAATTCACTTAGCTCTTTACATTTGATCACTTTTTGGTGATGTTTTATGTTGGTTGCTATTGCTTTTAACGTTAAAGTTTTATAAAATTTAATGCTAAAAAATTTACTGTCTAAATTATCACTATGTTTGTAGTTATAAAAATATGATTTAACTAAATGCTAAAATTTATATCTCTATAAAGTGTAACAAAAGCCTTCAACAAATAACTAATTAATCAAATAATAAATTATGAAAAGAAATATTTACCTTTTCCTGATGGTTTTTTTCTCCGTAATCACTTTTGCTCAAAAAACGGTGTCCGGAAAAATTACCGATGAAGATGGTGTAGCGATTCCAAGCGCAAGTGTAACGATTGAAGAACCCGGAAAAGATGCCATTCTTGCCTACGGAATTACCAATTCTAAAGGGGAATATAAAGTGACTTTTACGTCTTCAGAATCGAATGTAGATCTAAAAGTAAAAGCTTTTAACCAAAAACCGATCACAAAACAAATCAGCAACAGTGATCAGAACCTTTCCTTCAAACTACAATCTGAAGCTACCGAAATTAAAGAAGTACAGCTGAAAACCAAAATGATTACCTCGAGAGGCGATACCATTGCTTACGATCTCAAAGCTTTCGACAGCAAAAGTGACCGTACTTTGGCAGACGTAATGAAAAAAATCCCGGGAATTGAAGTAAATGCAGACGGCTCTATTTTATACCAGGGAAATGCCATCAATAAATTTTACGTTAACGGAAAAGACTTAATGGAAGGCGGATACGGAACAATCAATAACTCGCTTCCGAAAGATGCGGTGCAGAAAGTTGAGGTTCTGGAAAATCACCAACCTGTAAAAATGTTGCAGGGTAAAATTCCTTCTGATGCCGCTGCGATTAATATTAAACTTAAAAAAGCCGTTACCATGACCGGAAGAGGCGAAGTTGGAACCGGTTTTGGAGATCCATGGCTGTGGAATGTAAAGTTAACGCCTATGTTTTTTGGACAAAAAAGCCAATGGGTTGCCAACTACAAAACCAATAATATGGGAGAGCAGGTAGAAAATGAAGGAAATATTATAGGCTTCGGAAGCTCTTGGGAAGGAAGAAGAGGAAATGCTTCACAAAACAATTGGCTTAGAGTAGAAACAGCAAGTATTCCGAATACACCCGTGAAAAGATATTTGATGAATAACGTACATTATTTATCAGCAAATTATCTTACAAATATTGATAAGAAAAAAGAATGGGAATTGAAAGCTAATGCGAATTATACAAACAATTCTGTAGAAAGAGAAGATAACGTAGAAACGGTGTATGCAGGAACAGCCAATCAGTCAGGATCAACAATTACAACGACAACAAAAAATAATTTCTATACCGATAAAGTAAAAGGTGAATTGATTTTCACTAAAAATGCGAAAAAAGGATTCTTTAAAAATACCACTACTTTTTCTCAGTTTTGGAATGCAGACAGAGCATTGGCTACAAGAGTAGGAAGAGTGGGCGATCAATCTCTGGAGTCTCCGACATCATCTTTTCAGAACTCATTAAGTACCATTATTCCATGGAAAGAAAAAATGGTAAACTTAAAATCGTATATTAATTATCAGGATGACAGCCAGACTCTGAGCATTTCACCTGCAAATTATCTACAGTTTCCATTGCCTTATTTACTTCCTAAAGTAGATCCAACTGATCCGGATAAATATGCTACGATAAATTTTGCACCCGGAACGAGAGCGGTACAAGATTTCAGAATAAAAACATTAGATACTTCTCATTCTGCAAATATCAGTTTTACAAAAAAAGGATGGACTTTTACTCCGGAAGTAGGGTTTGATTATTCAACCAATAAATTAAATACAAATTTTGACGGATTAGCAGTTCAGGATCCTCTTATTCCAACCATAGCTCCACCAGATTTCGGAAGTTCTTTATATGAAAATAATCTTGAATTTACAGAAATAATACCTTCCGCTTCACTTGGAATTAATTATAAAAATGATGCATGGAGCTTATTTGCAAATATACCCGTGAATTTTAATAACATTAAAGCTGAAGATGATGTAAGAGGAGTTTCTAAATCATTAAGCAAAGCTACATTTACTCCAAATGCTTTTTTACAATATAGTTTTGCCTCATTTTGGAAAGCAAGCCTTAACGGAAACATCAGTAATAATTTTGGAGATATACAGACAGCTTACGCAGGATATCTGTTGTCAAGTCCGGCAGGATTTAATGTAATGGATGCAAAAAACCCTATTCCTGAAATCAATACAAAAAGCATAGGTTCACGAATAGAATATAGAAACCCGTTAAATAATTTATTCTTTAATTTAAACTACAGAATCAGCGGCACAAAACGAAACTTATTATCTTCTCCGGTTTTAGATCCTACAACAGGATTTACTTTAATTCAGTACAGAAATCAGGATAATACTTCTACAAGCAACAGCTTTAGCGGTGAAGTTGGAAAATACTTTCCGAATTTTAAAACAAATCTATCCGTAAGCTATAGAAATTCGGATACCGTTTCTGATGCGTTTTTTAACAATATCCAATACGAAAGCCAAAACAACAATCAATCTTATGGACTGAAATTCAACAATACTTATTTCAGTTGGATGAGTATTGATTATACTTTAAGTCTTTCCAGAACTACACAAGAAAACAAAGGACTTCCAAATGGAGGAAAATTAGCTCCTAATACAGGATTTAACCATAATCTTGCAGCATTTATTTATCCATTAGAAAATCATACAATAGGTTTCAATTGGGATCAGGTAAATTCTAGTGATGGTGAAAGAAAGTTTGATAATGCTTTTTTTGATCTTTCTTACCAATATACATGGTCTAAAAAGAAAATTGATTTTGAATTAAAGTGGATGAATATTGCCAACCGAAAAGTTTTTGAAACGTATGACATCTTAGCTTCTCAGAATGCAGTAAGATATACAAGAATTCAATTACGACCAAGCCAGGTAATGCTTTCAGTAAAATTCAATTTTAAATAAATAATAAAAACCAATCTCATCGAGATTGGTTTTTTGTTTAAAAATATTTTAAAAATTAGGATTGTCTGCAGTCGGACCATAACTTCCCGGAAGTTCAATGTCATTTAATCTGTAATAAACTCCCAATTGTGCTCTGTGATGCGTAATCTGGTTTAAGCTGTGACGAATGGCTTCATATTTCGTCCACGAAGCCAGCTCGTGTCCGTCGTTTTTCAAAGCCCATCTCGGTTCTAAATCTGTTTCAGATGCTTTTTCCAGCGCTTCTTCGCTTGCTCTGTAGTTTTCTTCCAGAACTTTTAAAAGTTCGTCTTTTGTAGAAAGATGCTTTGGCTCCATTCCGCTTCTGRCAAAATCGAGTTCTGAAGAATTGAGCATAAACCCAGCCCAGCCAAAAACTTCCGTAATGTGGGTGGCAAGATGCATCATTTTCATGCTTTTCGGGTGTGGAACATAGTCATTTTTGTTGTCGGGGTAAATTTCCAAAAACCTTTTTGTGGTCTGATACTCGGTTTTTAGCTCGTCTCTTAGTTGTTTTAAGGTATCCATAAAATATTTGTTTGGGTGAGCTTAAATTTAAAAATTTTAAAAGAGCTGTAATTGTTTTATTGATAAAAAAATAAAAAATAAGATTTCTGACTTAGTAAAGTTTGGTGATGCAGAATTAATAATTTTATTGTGGAACAGGTGAAAGTTTAATGAGAAAAATTTTATTTTAGCAAAAATAAAATCAAATAAATGAGAAAAAAAATATACTTAAAAATTAAAAACTTTTTACCCTATTATACTGAATACGGATTCAAAGAAGGCTATGAGCTTTATAAAAAACTTTCATCTTCAGACTTAAATAATATTAGCATTTACGGAATAAAACACCCRATCCATCTCAGAAAAAACGAGCCGTCTGATCTGGAAGTTTTTAAACAGATTTTTATAGAAAAACAATATCTGCCTCATCATTACAAAAACCCGAAAACCATTATAGATGCGGGAGGAAATGTAGGACTTTTTACAGTTTTAATGAAAAATAAATTTCCCGACGCTAAATGTTTTACCATTGAACCGGATCCGGATAATTTTATGATGGCAAAAAAGAATCTCGAAAATTATTCTGATGTACAGCTGTTAAATAAAGGTGTCTGGAGTACTGATGTCAAGCTAAAAATTATTGATGAGAATGCTTCAAAATGGGGAATTCAGGTAAGAGAAGACAACGAAAATGGTAAAATTGAAGCCATATGCATCAATACGATTATCAAAGAATACAATCTGGATAAAATAGATGTATTAAAAATGGATATAGAAGGCAGCGAAAAAGAAGTCTTTTCTAAAAACTATGAAAACTGGCTGCCAAAAGTAAAAATACTGGTTATTGAACTTCACGATTCTATGCAGAAAGATGCCTCACGAATCTTTTTTGAAACCCTGAATAAAACCTRGCCTCATTACCATCTTTTTGTAAGCGGAGAAAATCTGGTTATAGAGAATCTTTCTATTTAATAATTGTCGGGCTGAAATTTTTTTAAAGAAAATTAATTTTTGTTTCATAAAATCTGTAACAAAAACCAACTCATGCAAACTAATTGAGTAAACCTTTTATATAATGAAAAATATACTTTCAATATTATTTGTTGCCGTTTTTGCTTTTGCAAACGCACAGGAAACAGCAAATCGATTTTTTTATGAATTGACTTTTAAGCCAAAAAAAGATTCAACAAAAATTGATAAAGTAATTGCTACTTTAGATATAACAAGTAAAAAATCAATCTATCAGGATTACACAGTTGCAGCTCAGGATTCTATTATTAAATTAGCTGTTGAAGAAATGGAAAAGACTAAATCTTTTAAAGATATGTCTAAGCTTATTAAAATGCCAAAATTTTCATACAAGATTGTGAAAACATATCCTGAAATGAAAGAGCAATTTGTAGATAGAATAAGTATGAACTTATTTGGTTATGAAGATGATATAAAATTTAAGTGGAATATTCTCCCTGAGAAAGAAAAAATAGGAGAATATAATACTCAAAAAGCAACAACGGATTTTGGAGGAAGAAAATGGACTGCCTGGTTCAGCACAGATATTCCTTTTCAGGATGGACCTTATAAATTTTATGGATTGCCCGGATTAATCGTTAAGATTGAAGATACAGAAAAAGATTATTCTTGGAAACTAAGCGGTAACAAGAAAATTGAAAACTATGAAGAACTATCTTATTCAGAAAAAATTAATGCAAAATATGGGATGTCGAATTCAGTAACTCCTACAAGTAAAGAAAAGTTTGAAAAGGCTTATGCTACTTTCAAAAAAGATCCAATGGGAGAATTTCGTCAAAAAATTACTCCAGAAATATCTAGCATGAAAATGCCAGGATCTGATATCACAGTAGGAGAAATGATGAAAAAACAAGAGAAAATGGCAAAAGATTTCTTCAATTCTAATGATAACCCTATCGAAAAACCTAATTCTGTAAGTGTTGGTAATCTTGAAAAAGTGGGTAAAGAAAAAGACAAAAAATAAAATCAATTTTAACTAAATTATATTTATAAACCCAGATGCAGTAATGTGTTTGGGTTTGTTGCATCAGATAATTGAAGATATTATAAATCTAACTGCCTTTAAATATGAAATGTAACGTTATTTAGATTAAATTTAAATAGCTATATTTGCAGTCACAAAAATTTTAGGGTCTTGAAGGATAATCAATTACATACATTAAGCAGCTTTCCAAAAAATAAAATTGGGAAAATAGTAGATTATGATAATGAAAACCTGAAAATGCCCACCAAGATTATAGAAATGGGGCTTCTTCCCGAAACCCTGTTTAAAATTCTTTATCAGGCGCCATTCAATGGTCCGCTTTACATAGAATTTGGCGCAGAAAAAAGTCGTATCGCTTTGCGTAAAGAAGAAGGAGATTTCATTATTGTAGAAGATTTGATTAATGCAGGAAAATAACAAAAAACAGATACTTTTAGTAGGGAACCCGAACGTAGGAAAATCAACCGTTTTTAACGCTTTGTCAAACAAAAAGCAGAAAACGGGAAATTACGCAGGTGTCACTGTCTCAAGCCATACGGGTAATTATTCTTATAAAAATGAAGAGGTGGAGATTGTGGATCTTCCGGGATCTTACAGTATTTATCCGAGCTCTGAAGATGAGGCGATTTTCTCTAAATTTCTGATTGATGGACAAAAAAAATATTCCGGAGTGGTTTATATTCTGGAAGCATTAAGCCTGAAAAGAGGCCTGTTATTATTTCAGCAGATTCAGGATCTTGGAATTCCGATGATTTTGGTTTTAAATCAGATTGATCAGGCAGAAAGAAGAGGAATCCACATTGATATTGAAAAACTTTCTCAGACATTAAATATCAAAATTATTCAGACCAATGCAAAAGAAAAGATAGGGATAGAAGCAATTAAAGAAGCTGTTTTTACTAATGATTTTGTTACTTCCAAAAAATCAAGCTTCGAAATTCCTGCAGAGCATAAAGATCTTCTTGACGAAAATTCTGAAAATGAGTACCAGTCGTGGATTAATTTCACTCTTGGAAAAGGCTCAGATTCAGAATTAAAAAATAAAGTTCCGAAAAGACTCCAGGTTCAGGAAACGGTAAGACGTTACCAGAATGTTGATAAGATTCTGAAGGATGTTATTACTAAAAAAGCGCAGTTTAAAGAGCTTTTAACAGAGAAATTAGATAAAATTCTTGTTCATAAATTCTGGGGATATGTAGTTTTCTTATTTATCCTTTTAATTATTTTCCAGTGCGTTTACTTTTTAGCGGAATATCCGATGAACTGGATCGACGAGGCTTTTGCCTGGCTTTCTGAGTTTTCGGCAACACATCTTCCGGAAGGTCCTGTTAATTCTTTGGTTTCGCAGGGAATTATTCCCGGATTAGGCGGAATCATCATCTTTGCACCACAAATCGGAATCCTTCTGTATTTCCTTTATTTACTGGAAGATTCGGGATATATGGCGAGAGTGGTTTTCCTGATGGACAGGATTTTAAGACCATTCGGTTTAAACGGAAAAAGTATTGTTCCATTGGTTTCTGGTACGGCTTGTGCGATTCCGGCGGTAATTTCAACAAGAAATATTGAAAATTTAAAGGAAAGGCTGCTTACGATTTTGGTGACGCCATTTATGACCTGTGCTGCGAGACTTCCGGTTTACAGTATTATTATTGGCTTAATTATTTCAGATAAAACCATTTTTGGAATTCAATATAAAGCCTTGGTGCTTTTAGGAATGTATCTGTTAGGATTTTTTGTGGCTTTATTATCGGCTGCAATTCTTAAAAACTTCATTAAAGAAGACGGTAAAACCTATCTTGTGATGGATTTGCCAACTTATAAAAAACCTCTTTTCGGCTACGATTTTAAACTGGTTTTAGGAAAAGTCTGGGATTTTATTACAGGAGCCGGAAAAATTATCTTCATTGTAAGTATCATTATCTGGGTATTAAGTTATTTTGGGCCGAAGCAAAATCCGGATGAAATGGTTGCAACTGATGTTCATTTAGATCATTCTTATCTGGCAAGAATGGGGAAAGCGATCGAGCCTGCAATTGCACCGCTTGGTTACGACTGGAAAATGGGAGTGGGAATTCTTACGAGTTTCGTGGCGAGAGAAGTTTTTGTGGGAACAATGTCTACTTTATACAGTTTGGATGACGATGCTCCCGAAGGAAAAGTAATCGATAAAATGAGACACGATGTAAAACCGAATGGCGAAAAGGTGTTCAGCTTTGCAACGGGAGTTTCGGTATTATTATTTTATGCGTTTGCAATGCAGTGTGTTTCCACATTAGCAGTAGTTTACAGGGAAACCAAAAGCTGGAAATGGACTGGCTTTCAGGTAGCCATGATGACCGGTTTGGCATATTTTGTGTCGTTGATAGCTTATCAAATCTTAAAGTAATGGATTCTTCATTAATCTTTCAATATATCATTATTGGGCTTTTGGTGCTTTTTGCCTGCTACTCTCTATATAGATTCATCAGGAAAAATTTCTCACCAAAGAAATTCAGCTCTAAAAGATCGGGTTGCGATAAAGATTGCGGATGTTCTTAGAAAAGACTTTATAAATTAAAATGGGTTGTCTTTTTTATTTGCCCAAAAAGATAAAATCTCAACAGTTGTTTTATTTATTCTATAGTGCATAGAAAAGTTTTCTAAGACCAAAACTCTTCTTACTTGTTCTTTTGTGCCGAAAATGATTGCTCCAATAAAAGGATTATGAGAAAGTAGTTTCTCCTTTCGTTCGACTTCTTCAATTATTTTTAAAGAATAAATATTAGATTTATTGTGATTGATCCAATATTCTAATATTTCTAAATATAGTTTTTCCGCTTCAGGAGTCCATTTTATTTCGAACATAATGCTCGAGCTTTTTGATGAACATCAGAGCTTTCAACCAACTTATTAGCATTAGCTTCATCAATACCGTTATTAATAGATTTTAATTCTTCTGGCGAAACAGTCACAATTTCTTCAGAAACTTTTTCAAAAGAAAATTTCATTCTATTTAAAAGATTTTCTAAAAAGCTGGCTTCTTCAGGGGTTGTAGGATGCACTATTATCGTATTCATAATCTGCTTTTTACAAAGGTATAAATTATTTCTAATTTTGAATTTTTATAAAAAATAAATTCTTTTCAACCAATATAAATTTATTTGTAGTAATTTCATTTCCCAAAACTAAATCTCAATTTGAATCCAAAAGAAGCTTCCGTTTTTTTTCTTTGTCTGATGGGTTTTTATTCACAAGCGCAAACAGACAGCACAAAAATAAAATCTTACGCAGATCAAGTAATGATTCGTGTAAATTTAGACACGAATATAGAAAACTACACTTTTTCGGAAGGGGATGAAGAAAATTTAAACGAAACCATACTTTCTGTCAATAACAAAACAAAAGCTTCGTTATCTGTAGATTACAAAATCATCAGTGCAACTTTATCTTTTACTCCTCGATTTTTCCCGGGAAATAATGACAACGACAGAAAAGGAAACAGTGCTTACACCAACTTCAGCTTTAGGTTTTTTCCTCAAAGATTTATACAGACCGCTTATTATAAAAATGTAAAAGGATTTTATATCGAAAACATGCAGGATCTTATTCCGGGTTGGCAAAAAGACAGAGATCCTTACATTAAGTTTCCGGATTTAAGGGTTCAGACTTTTGGAGGTTCCACAGCATATATTTTAAATAAAGATTTTTCGTTAAAAAGCCTTTATACACAAGGTGAATGGCAGAAAAACAGCAAAGGAAGCTGGGTTCCGTTTTTAGACTATGATTTTACTATTTTCAGCAACATGATTGATGGCTTAAAAAGCAAAGAATATCAATACAATTTTGGAGCAAACATCGGCTATTTTTACAATTGGGTCATCGCTGAAAAAGTGAATATTGCACCTTATTTAACAGTAGGTTTTGGCGGGAAATTTACAAGTTTCAAAGATACTTTAGAAGACGGAACAAAAGGACCAAAGCAAAAAGAGCAATACGTAACGGCAAAGGGATCGGGAGGTTTGCATATAGGATACAATTCTGACCGTTTTTTGTTTGGCGGAAAACTAAATTTTAATGCAACAGCTTATGATGAAAAAGAAAACGCTACCGTTGAAAACAACAACATTTACGGGCTTTTATACATCGGTTATCGCTTTCCGCCTCCCAAAGTTGTAGAAAGAAATTATAATAAAATTCAGAAAAAAATTCCTGTACTTTAAAAATATGTAAATAATATTTCATTCTAATGTCGTGTCTTTTATTTGTATTTTTGCAAAAAAAAACAATGGTTAGTAAAGAATTATTTGAAGTTACAGATATAATAGAAAAACTTATTAGATTGAATGTTTGGAACCAAGATGCTGATAATGAAGTAAAAAAAATGTCTTTAATTATTTATAAAATGGCATTTTTGAGAACAAAAAAGGAATATATTAGTCCGAAAATTGATCCGTTCGAATTAATTAACAATCCGTCATTAATGAACTATCCAAGTATTTTAAAAGGTATCAATAATATTTCTAAATCAGCAATAGATCAAATAAAGATAACTGGCTCAGAAGTTTCACTTATGGAATTAACTGAAATTGTTCATATGATTGTTGATAATACAGTTGCTCAATTAAATGCAATTGGAAAATAAAAGAATTATAAAAATAATAAAATGTCATTAATAAAAAGTATTTCAGGAATTCGCGGAACAATTGGCGGGAAAGTGGGCGACAATTTAACACCGCTTGATGTTGTAAAATTTGCTTCTGCTTTCGGAACCTGGCTTCAGAATAATAAAAATAAAAAAGATTTAACGCTGATTATCGGCCGCGATGCAAGAATCTCGGGTTCGATGGTCAATTCTTTAGTTACTGCAACTTTACAGGGATTGGGAATCAACGTGATCGATTTGGGACTTTCCACAACTCCGACTGTTGAAGTAATGGTTCCTGAACTGAATGCAGATGGCGGAATTATCTTAACCGCTTCTCACAATCCGAAACAATGGAATGCTTTAAAATTATTAAACGAAAAAGGAGAGTTCATCAGCGGAGAAAATGGTGCTGAAGTTTTAGCTTTGGCTGAAAGTGAAGATTTCAACTATGCCGATGTAGATGATTTGGGGCAGTATGAAACCAGAGAAGATGCTTTTGATATTCATATTCAGAAGATTTTAGACTTGCCGATGGTAGATGTAGAAGCAATTAAAGCTAAAAAATATAAAATCGTTCTTGATGCCGTAAATTCTACTGGCGGAATTGCAATTCCAATGCTTTTGGATAAATTAGGCTGTGAAACCGTGAAATTATACTGCGAATCGAACGGACAGTTTCCGCACAATCCTGAACCGTTGAAAGAGCATTTGGGAGATATTTGTGAGCTGGTAAAGAAAGAAAATGCAGATTTTGGCGTTGTTGTAGATCCGGATGTTGACAGATTAGCTTTAATCGACGAAAAAGGTGAAATGTTCGGGGAAGAATACACTTTGGTTGCTGTTGCAGATTATCTTTTGAAAAATAAAAATGGTGTGGCAATTTCAAACCTTTCTTCAAGCCGTGCTTTGAGAGATGTTGCACAAACTCACAACTCAGAATACTTTGCAAGCGCAGTAGGAGAAGTGAATGTAGTGAATTTAATGAAAGAAAAAAATGCGGTAATCGGCGGTGAAGGAAACGGTGGAATCATTTACCCTGATCTTCATTACGGAAGAGATTCTTTGGTAGGAGTTGCTTTGTTTTTGACGCATTTGGCGAAAGAAAACAAGACGGTTTCTGAACTAAGAGCTGGTTACCCAAGCTATTTTATGGGTAAAAAGAAAATTGAGCTGACTCCGGAAATTGATGTAGACTCTCTTTTAACTAAAATGGAAAAAGAGTATCAAAATGAAGAGGTTTCTACTGTTGACGGTGTAAAAATAGATTTTGAAAACAATTGGGTTCATTTGAGAAAATCAAACACAGAGCCGATTATCAGAATTTATACAGAGGCTAAATCTCAGGAAGAAGCCGATAAACTGGGTGATGATATGATTGCAAAAATCAGAAGTTTGATTTAAAATAAATTTTATAACTTTAAGTAAAATATTTTACAATGGATGTAAATTTAGAGCTTCAGACAAAAAAATTAGAATTGATCCATTGGCTTTCTTCAATTAATGATTTAAAGATTATTGATAAAATTTCAAAGATCAGAAAAGAAGAAAAAACATGGTGGGATGGTATTTCAGAAGCGGAAAAGAAAATGATTGAAGAGGGACTGGAAGATATTGAAAATGGAAATATAATTTCCCATGAAGATTTTTTGAAGTCTTACGGTAAATGATTGAAATTGTGTGGACAAAAAAAGCCATCCGTGAGTTTGATCTGATTTATCAATTCTGGATAGAGCATAACAAATCAAGTTTTTATTCTGAAAAAATATTTGATGAAACCTTGAGAATGATTAAAATTCTGCGAAGCAACCCAGAAGCAGTACAAGAATATACGGTATTGGGTTTAAGAAGGGTTGTGATTTTAGAAAACTTCTCTATGACCTATCAGTTTAAAAATAATAAAATTCAGATAATTTCTTTTTTTGACAACAGAAGAAACCCGGATAAAATTTAAATTGATTAACTTTAATCTAAGTCAGATGATACTTTAATCATCAATGTTAAGAAAAATTATTTTATAGTAATTAATAAATTGTTTTACAATGTTGATAAGGAATTTTTAACGTTGTAAATACAGAATGAGACGATATTGGAAGAATATTTTGGAAATGAACTGGTGAAAAAGTTCGAGGAAATGATGGAAAATAATGATGAATTCTACTTCGATACCGAAGAACTGGAAGACATTATTGTTTATTATCTGGAGCTGGGAGATTTTAATTATGCCGATATGGCGGTAAATTACGGTCTTAAGCTTCATCCCAATTCTTTAGAAATCAAGATTAAAAAACTGGAGGTTCTTTTAGAATGGGAAGACTATAATATGGCGAAAGAACTGATCGACGAGTTAAAAGGTTCTTCTATGGAGAATACAGACTTTTTGGTTTGCTACGCCAAATATTATTCGAATTTAGGAAATCCCAAAAGATCCATCGAAATCTGCAAAAAAGCCTTGGAATTGAAGGAAGAAGAAAATTTCCTCAATAATTTTATTGCAGATGAATATGTGAATCTTGGAGATCCTTTTAACGCTCTTAAACATTATCAGCAAGCATTGAAACATGATCCAATGGATGAATATTCTTTGGAAAATGCAATGGTCTGCTTTAATGATCTTAATAAGAGTGAAGAAGCGATTGCTTTTCTGAACGGCTATCTTGATGATTTTCCGTATTCAGAAATTGCATGGGGTGAGTATGGACAATATTATTTCAACAGAAAAAATTACGAAGAAGCCATCAAAGGTTTCGATTATATGTTGGCAATCAACTCCAGCTCAGTTGGAGTTTATGCGAGCAAAGCAGCCTGTTATGAAGCTTTAAATCAATATCACAAAGCAATCGAGGTTTACGAAGAAATGCTGGAGCTGGAATACACAAAAGCATTTACTTTTTATAAAATCGGATTGTGCTATAAAGCTTTAAAACAGCCGATCATTGCTTTAAACTCGTTCCAGAAATCGTTAAGAGAAGATCCTCAGTTTTATCTTTCGATGATGGAGCAGTCTTATCTTTATGAAGAAATGGGCGGCATGCCAGAAGCTTTACACTTCGCAAGAGAAGCAACATTATTAAATGAAAGCAACCTTGATTATCAGAAAAGACTGGCATTTTTGTTCATCGATTCGGGTAAGTTTGAGGAAAGCCTTTCTTGCCTTAAAAAATTGGTAGATGCAGAACCTTCGAGATTTTATAATTGGTATGCATATTCTGAGGTTTTGATGTTGGTTGGAGAGTATGAAGAAGCCGTTACGGTTTTAAATTTAGCTTTAAAACACCATCACAGAGCAGAATTATTTTACCAGTTGAGCAACTGCTATTTTAATTTAAGAGATCATGAAAAAGGTGGTGAATCTTTGGAAAAAGCTTTAGAGCTTGACCCTTCATTGATTACAGATATGCAGAAGAAGTATCCGTACATAAAAGATGAGGTGAAAAAAGCAAAAGCGAAAGTTAAAAAGAAGAATTTATAGGATTGATAATGGAAGTTTTCAAATTTCCGGAAGTCAATTTAGCATTTATTTAAAATAAGAAAATCCTGCAGTGATGCGGGATTTTTATGTTTAGAATTATATTCGTGCATTCGTGGCTATTTTAATATGCCACAAACAATAGAGTAATTTACCTGCTATTTTTTCACCACTGTTTTGGCTCTTAAAAAGATTAAACCCGCAATAATAATACTTGTTCCTGCAAACTGCAAAGAAGTTAATTTTTCGCCGTCTAAAACGCCCCAGATTATTGCAACAATCGGCATCAGCAAAGTAACGGTAGATGCAAACAGGGGTGTGGAAACTTTTAATAAACGATAATTCATCATCATTGCCAATCCGGTTCCGAAAACAGAAAGTAAGCTTACAAAACCTAATCCGATCATATTTTCTTTGCTAAATGTAAATGTAGAAACAAAACCTGTAGAAAGCAATGCAATTACTGAAGGCAAAAACAATACAAAAGAAAATACAAATGCAGATAAAATAGTAGATGAAACCTCCATCAGCTTTGATTTTACCGTTGTTGTACTTATGGCATAACATAAAGTTGCCAAAAGCAATAAAAGTATCGGGAACAGTTTAAATTTAGTACCGTCATCGCCGCCGAAAGCCAGTAAACAAACTCCCGTAAAGCTTATGATAACTCCTGTGATCTGTCTTTGATTGGTTTCGAATTTCCATATTAAAGCGCCTACAATAATGACGAAAATCGGCATCATCGAATTGATTATTCCTGCAATGCTGCTGCTGATCTCAGTTTCCGCAATAGGAAATAAGAACATCGGGATGAAGTTACCTGTAAAAGCCGCCAAAATAAGCCATTTCAAATGTTTCTTCGGGAAAAGTTTACGTTTTGAAATTGCAACAGGCATTAAGATAATTCCGGCAATTAAAACCCTTAAAGCTCCCACCTGATAAGGGCTGAAGTGGTCTAAGGATTTTTTAATCAAAATAAAAGAAGAGCCCCAGATAACACTCAGTAAAATCAGAAGAAGCCATTTTTCTTTATCTGCGTTCATGGTTTTGGTGTAAAATTTTTAAAAAATCTTTTTTAGGAATCATTCTCGCGCCCAAACTTTCTAAATGTTCGGTGTGAGACTGACAGTCGATTAATTTTAAATCATTTTTGTGTGTTTCTATAAAATGGATAAATCCAGCTTTGGAAGCATTGCTCACCTTTGCAAACATACTTTCTCCGCAAAATATCTTTCCGATCTGTAAGCCGTAAAACCCGCCAACAAGTTCATTGTTTTGCCAGACTTCTACGCTTCTTGCAAGGCCGTAAATGTGAAGGGTAATAAAAGTTTCCATCAGTTCATCAGAAAGCCAGGTTCCTTCCTGCCCTTTMCGGTTGATTTTTTGACAGTTTTTTATCACTTCATTGAAATTTTGATTTTCGGTAATGGTAAAAACCTTTCTGTCTAAAATCTTTCTCATCGATTTTGAAACCTTCAAATCTTCCGGGAAAAGTACAAATCTCGGATCGGGACACCACCAAAGAATTTCTTCACCGGGATTAAACCAAGGGAAAATTCCATTCTTATAAGCAAACCAGATTCTTTCCAGAGATAAATCTCCACCGAAGGCAATGATGCCTTCATGCCCGTCATATTGCGAAGGATCGGGGAAAGATATTTCGTTTTCGTCTAATCGAACCATTATGAGAAAAAAAATCCCACTTTTCAAAAAGCAGGATTTGTATTTGATTTTGTTTTCTGATTAAAAAGGTAAATCATCATCATCGTCACCTGCAAAAGGGTTTTCATTTGAAACCGGAGAAGCAGATTGAGACGGAGCAGCTTGTGTAGGTTCTGAAGCATTATCAAAAACTTTTTCTACTCTCCACCCTGTAATAGAGTTGAAATATTTGGTTTCTCCCTGTGGTGAAACCCATTCTCTTCCTCTGATGTTGATTCCTACTTTTACATTTTCTCCTTCTTTCAAAGAATCCAGCAAATTTATTTTATCCTGTAAAAATTCGATGTTGATTGGCTGTGGATATTGCTCTTGTGTAAGAATAACCATTTCTCTTTTTTGGAAACCACTCGCAAATGTTTGAACATCAGTGATTTTCTTTACTGTTCCTTGTAATTCCATATCGTAAATATTAACGATGTAAAAGTAATAAAATGAAATTTAAAAAGAATGGTTTCAAATAAATTTTACAAAAAATAAATTTTTTTTCAGAAAAGGTTTGGAAGTAAAGAAAATTGCCCTATATTTGCACTCACAAAAACGAAACAAGTTCTTTAAAATAACTCAATAATAATGCGGATGTGGTGTAATTGGTAGCCACGCCAGACTTAGGATCTGGTGCCGTGAGGCGTGGGGGTTCGAGTCCCTTCATCCGCACTACAAATTGCGAAAATAGCTCAGCTGGTAGAGCACAACCTTGCCAAGGTTGGGGTCGCGGGTTCGAGTCCCGTTTTTCGCTCTCATCACGCCCTGGTGGTGGAATTGGTAGACACGCAGGACTTAAAATCCTGTATCCGCAAGGATGTACGGGTTCAAGTCCCGTCTGGGGTACACAAAAAGACTGTTAATCATTGATTAGCAGTCTTTTTTGTTTATTACTATTCTAATGTTTTTTAATCCTACATAAAGACTTAAACTCATTTTGACCTTTACATAAAACTCCAAACGATTTAATGTAATTTCCTTATAATCAGTATTTTGGAAATGTTTTATTTATAAGTGTGTGGTTATTAGGGGGTCTGATTCCGGGCAAAACCCACTTTTTTCATTACTTTATGAAATTATTTAATTCGGTCTTTTTTAAGGATGAATTATTTATTAAGAATGTTGATGATGAAAAAACACCTTATAAAATCTATAATTTTTTTACTTGCAATATTTTGTTCTGAGAAACTTTATAGTGAAAGCGCTATAAATTCGGAAGTTGAGAATATTTACGATTTTCCTTTTAAAAATGCAGATGAAGTTATTGGTTCAGGAAAAGCAATTCTTGCTGCTGCCGGTTCTGATAACGAAATCTCAATAGGATATTACCATCTTTTTATGGGTTACTTTCTGAAAGGAGATTACAGCAGCAGTATTTTATACGCTAAAAAAGGCGATTCGTTTTTTTTAAAACATCACAGAGCCGAAGATCATTTCATGGCAAGCTATTATTTGTCTTTGGCTTATCAGAAGTCAGGATTTATGAAGCAGGCTTACCAAAAGCTTGAAGAAACAGAAAAAATTGCAGATAAACTTAAAATTGCTGATTTTTCTGCAATGACCTTAAGAATCAGGGCTAATTTTTAGAAAATCAGAAAAGATATCAGGAAGCAATCAGCTACCGGATAAAAAGTCTTGAATATTCTCACCAGATAAATAAAAGCCTGTAATGGCAGTCTCCAACTTCAGGGCGGGGCATTGTTTTCTTGCTTTTGATTACCTGATGACAGGAAATATTATACAAGCCCGAAAAGAGCTTGCAATATTTGATAACTATAAAAAAGATGCAGCATACTATAACTACCGGATGGAAGTATATTATGCCTGCAAAGCAATAATTGCAACCAAAGAAAATAATAAAGAAGAGGCAGTAATGTATTTCGACAAAGCTGTAGATGCAGCTAAAAAGAGTGAAACATACGAACAGCTGATTATTTTGCTGGAACTGCGTCTGACACTCAACATAGATAGCTTTGAAAGAAGAGGGGAATTGTTCAGGGAGTTTATTCAGCTGAAAGACAGGTCAAAAAAAGAAAGCGTTGAAGTCATCACAGAAGAAATCAATAGCAAGAATGCAGAGCTGAGATTGCAAAAAGAGTATAAGTATATGATGATTCTGGCTGGCTTACTGTTGTCTGCCGGTGTGGTTGCTTACAAAAAAAGAAAACGGAAAAACCAGAAAAAGCATTTTGAAAATATTATTAAGGAGCTTGAAAACAAAAAAGCAGCTGGTTCTGACATTTTAAAAAGTAAAATAGCAAATAATATCCAAAAGGTCTCTGATGAAGATTTTGAAGATCCGGCATCCGTATTTTTCCCGGAGGAGACAGAAGTTGAACTCCTAAGGAAACTTGAAGTTTTTGAAAGTAAAAATGCATTCACCGCAAAAAATTTCACGGTAAATAATTTTGTAAGCATTCTCGATACCAACACCAAATACGTAAATTATCTGCTGAAAGAGCACCGCGGTAAAACATTCAGCGAATATATTAATGACCTGCGAATACAATACATCCTGAATTATTTAAATGACAATCCGGAAAGCCTCAAATACAAGCTTACTTATCTTTCGGATCTGGCGGGCTTTTCTTCACACAGCTATTTTACTAAAGTATTTACAAGAAAAACGAAAATTACACCTTCAAAGTTTATTTCGTCGTTAAAAGAAAAAAATAAAAATGATGCGCATGAAACCGATGAATTGAATTGAAAACAGAGATGATTTTTTACTTACAAATGATAAATATTTAGAAATTGAAAACTGAAATCAACCCAAAAAAGCGATTCGTAATAAAATGAAAATTTTTGCGATTTTTAGTTTTAAGATATTGGTTTTCAGGAGTTAATTGTTTTTATTATATTTGTAATATTCCGGAATTGTACAAGAAGGTTTCTTGTTTTCAGCTTCCGTTTAGTATTAGATTTGCATCGCAATGTTTCGAGCACTTTATGAGAAGTTAACTCTTTCCCTCGGGTTAATTTTCTCAGCATTGCAATGCAGATTCTAAAAACAGTTTGTTTAATTGTCGATATTGAACAATCTAAAAAATGAAAAAAAATTATAAAAGAACAAATGATGAAAAAAATTAAATTCTAAAAGATATATCTACTGATATGTTGAAAGGTTGAACAACCTTCCCTAAAACTTCCAGACAGTATCTAGTTTACTTAAGATTAAAAAAAATAATATACCGGGATTGGCTAAAATGTTGATTTTCAAGGATTGTTTTTTTTGATATTTGTAATATTCCGGAATTTTACCACATGTTTTGTGGTTTTAGGGTTCGGTGAGTATTAGATTTGCACCGCAATGCTTCGAGCGCTTTTTGAGAAATTAGCTTTTTCCCTCAGGTTAATTTTCTCAGCATTGCAATACAGATTCTAAAAACGGATTGTTTTAATTTTCCGGAATTAAGCAATCAGAATGACACAAAAAATTTATTATTAAAAAAAACAGAAATGATGAAAAAATGTTTCAAACAAAAGCATTACTATTTAACTAAATGCACCATGAGCTTTTCTATCTGAAAGCTCATTGTAAACTAAACCACCAGTATTTTACAATTTATATTTCCCACCAGTATTAGTTGGCGGTTAAACCATGAAGCTCAGGCTTGAGAAATCTGTCTTTTGAGTACAATTTTAAAACACAAAATTTAACACAAGAAATAATGAAAACGCAATTTTTTACAATAATGTTATTTTCTTCCGTCTTAGCCTATTCGCAGGTCGGAATAGATACAGAAACTCCAAAGGCTACGTTGGATGTGAAAGGAAAACCATCAGACCTTACAAAAATTGACGGTCTTATAGCTCCCAGACTAAAAGGATCTGAGCTGAAAGCTAAAGATGCGCTTTATGGAACCGACCAGAAAGCCAGTCTAGTATATGTATCGGAAGCCTTAGCTGCTTCAGACACCACTGCAAAAACCATAAATGTTACAAGCATAGGTTACTTTTATTTTGATGGAAGCATTTGGCAAAAACTGAATGATGGAAATACAGGGAATGCAGGAAATGACTGGTCACTATTAGGAAATAGCGGAACCACTGCCGGTACAAACTTTATAGGAACTACTGATGCTATAGATTTGGTTGTAAAAACCAACAATATAGAAAGAGAAAGAATTTATAAAGAAGCTAATATCAATAACACAATTAAAACAATTACCGGTGGAGATTTAAATATAACCGGAATTACTGTGGGAAAAGGTAAAAACAACAATCCAGACAATACTGTTTTTGGTGTTCAAGGGCTTTTTTCAAATATTACGGGAACCTTCAATACAGGGATGGGAGCTTATGCACTGAAAAGCAATACTACAGGAACATCAAATGTTGCTATTGGTCACAGTTCTTTAATTTCAAATACAGAAGGAGGCACTAATGTAGGATTAGGAGCAAGTACCTTGGTTTACAATCAAACAGGAAGCAACAATATAGCGATTGGGTTAAGTGCATTGTCAAACATTTCTAATACAGATGGTAATCTTAATATTGGTATTGGTTTTACAGCGGGTAGTCAGCTGAAAAATGGCACATCGAATAATATTGTAATAGGTTCTAATCAACAATTAGCAAATGATACAAACAGTAACCAACTCAACATTGGTGGTGCAATCTTTGGAACAGGGCTTACCGGATCTGCAGCTGCACCTGCGGGAAATATAGGAATTGGCACAACAACTCCATCTACAAGACTTGAGGTAAACAATGGTACTACAAACGGTGCGATTAAAATTGTAGACGGTACACAAGGGGAAGGGAAAATATTAACCTCTGATGTAAATGGTGTAGGAACTTGGCAAGATAATAGAACTAAAACAATTATTGGTCAAAATGCTAATGCAGGATATGATTTGCCTTTTGATGTGTTTTCTGAGTATAGATATACTGGTGCTTCTATTACATTACCACCGGGAAAATGGTTGGTTATGATTACCCAGCTTGCAAAAATTGAAGGAACTACAAYAGCAAATGACTGGCTGTTTATTAGAACTACTTTCTCTGATGAAAACTTAACAACAGTAGGGCAAGCAGGAGTCAGATCTGCAGATATTGTTACAGCTCCTGTATTAATGAGTTTTACTGTAAATGGACAGTCTTGGTTTAATGCATATTCAGGCTCTGTTTTAATAAATAATACATCTGGAGGCAATAAAACTTATCGATATATAGCCGGGGATACTGTAACAAACAGTCCGCCGCCAGCAGGAGTAAATTTAAGCAATTTTGGAGGAAACTGGGCTGAAAACTCTATTACGGCGATTGCAATAAATTAAAAAAACACATATACTCGATATAGTAATCAAAATACGTTATCAGGATTTGTGTTGGGTGCCGTAGGACCACACTTTACCTGCGGCACTTTTTTTAATACAAAAAAAGCTCCGGACATTAGCGAAAACATTTATTAAATAAATACAACAGAATTCCTTTTATTCATTTGTTGGTGCCGTAGGTGCAGATTTACCTGCGGCACTTTATCAAATCTTAAATTGTTTTCATTTAAAATAATCTGATCTAAACAAAAGTAATACGAGTTACTTCTTTTTTTTAATGTTTTTCATAATGAAAGCAGGAGTTTTTAAAATTCCTGCTTTCTATTTTGAGCCAAATGCTACTGTATCGGACCTAAAAGGTCGGCTATCTGAGTAAAGAAGTAAAACAACCGGGCAAATTTCTCTATTGTCAGAGTAAAACGCTCAAACATTTGAGCAAAAAGGTCAGAATTTTAAGTAAAATGCTCAAATATTCTACCTGAAAGGTCAAATGTTTGAGTGTTAAGATTGTATTGGTTGTAATTTTAATGATGTACATAACTGAGCATGCCCGAATTTTTAATCTGATCTTCCGGTAAATCTTTTCAGTGTTATATATGGGTATTAAATTGAGTTTTTTACTTGTAAAATTCCGGAAAATTGCTATCCATTCAGTTTTTTTCAGAGCCTAAAACAGGTAAATTTGTATTGTAGATGTAAGCACTTAAGAGAAATCTTAACGCTTATTTTTTTTATCATAATTGTGTTTTAGTGCCGTAGAAATATAATGTTGCTGCGGCACTTTTATTAAGAACTTTTTATAAAAAAAGAGAATTATTCATACCTAAAAGCAAATAATTCGCTTTCATTTTTTTACTGTTTGATGTTTAAGAGCCGGAGTTTTAAAGTTTTCCGGCTTTTTTATCCAAGACTAAACATAGAATGCAGCTACTACATTCATCATAAGATCGTGCTATTTGTATAAAAAATTCCGAAAAAAACAATTGTTTTCTTTTTTTAAGTAAAATATACTAAGTTTGTGGTGGAAAATATTTGTTTAAGAAAATATTCTTAAGCATATTTTTCATAATTGTGATTGGTGCCGCAGGTTGATTTTTTTGCGGCACCTTTATCTAATCTTCATTTTTTTTCATTTAAAATAATTAGCTTTTATATTAAAAAGCAATACGAATTACCTTTTTAATTTTATCATAATGACCCCAGTTCTGCTTTAGTGTTAAACTAAAGATGCCTTTGGATTTTTTATTTGTAAAATTCCGGAATATTACCATCCATACAGTTGTTTTCAGGCTTGAGAATAGGTAAGTTTGCCTTAAGTGTTAAGCGTCTAAGGTGAAAATCCTGACGCACGTCTATCATCATTTGTGTTTTTGTGCCGTAGAAACATGTTTACTGCGGCACATTTAATAAGGATTATATGAAAAACAAGATTATAAAAATTACATGTTTAACGTTATTATTGATAATTTGTCACTTGTCCTCAGATCAATAGGTTGTTTGCATGACTCCTAAAAAAAGATATACGCCGAACGATTTATATACTCTAAAGAAATAAGTTTATTTCTTTATTTCATTTTTTTAAAGTTTTTGTTAAGCCGGAGCTTAAAAGTTCTGGCTTTTTATTTTGTTTTAAAAGGCTAGAAATTATGACTGCTTTCTAAACATTTCCGTATGCGGAATATTGTCTTCCAAATATTTCTTCCCCGTATCTTCAAAACCAAAATATGAGTAAAATCTCAACAGATAATCCTGCGCAGAAATTCTCACTTCAGAAGTTTTAAAACGGTTTTCTATCGTTTCAACAGCATATTGTATCAATTGTTTGCCTAAATTTTTTCCTCTGCCTTTTTCTGACGTTAAAACTCTTCCGATCGAAGTTTCGTCATATTTTATACCTTTATCGAAAATCCTGCAGTACGCTAAAACGCTATTGTCTTGTTCCGCCCAAAGGTGAATGGCTTTTTGATCGTAGCCATCCAGATCGTGATACGGGCAATCTTGCTCAACCACAAAAACATCTACTCTCGCTTTAATGATCTCGTAAAGCTCAGAAGTAGTCAGTTCTTCGAAGCTTTTTATTTTCCAGATAATATTATTCATTAAAATTAACGCTGTTATTTGCTAAAAATTCGTTAGTCGTCTGGATGAAATTTAAAATCTCGTCGCATCCTTCTTTCTTTTCTGCTGAGGTTACGTACATTTCTGGAAGGTCTGCCCAGGTTTTCAGCAGTTCGTTTTTATAGTTTTCAACATTTTGAATGGCAATGCTTGGTTTCAGTTTATCTACTTTCGTAAAAACAATCGAAAAAGGAACTCCGCTTTCGCCGCACCATTGTATAAATTCAAGATCAATCTTCTGCGGGTTGTGGCGGGAATCTACCAATACAAAAAGATTCACAAGGTTTCTTCTGTTGAGAATATAATTGGTAATCAGTTTTTCAAAATCTTTTCTGATGACTTTTGAAACTTTTGCATATCCATAACCCGGCAAATCGGTAAGATACCAGTTTTCGTTAACCAAAAAATGATTAATAAGCTGGGTTTTTCCCGGTGTTCCAGATGTTTTTGCCAAATCTTTGTGGTTCATCATTGCATTGATCAATGAAGATTTCCCGACGTTTGATCTTCCGATGAAAGCATATTCCGGCATGTCTGGTTCCGGGCATTCCTGCCATTTTCCACTGCTTTTTACAAACGTTGCTGTTTTTATAACCATTGTATTGATTTTTTATTTAGAAAAATAAACCATTAAGAAGAGTCTTAATGGTTTATCGTTTTTATATTTTGTCTTTTACCCAGTTGTAAAGAATTTCATTAAACTCATCTGGCTTTTCCATCATCRCAGCGTGTCCGCATTTATCGATCCAGAATAAATCTGAATTAGGAATAAATTTGTGCATGTCTTCTGCAACTTCAGGAGGAGTTACGTTGTCTTGTTTTCCCCAGATCAGACACGTCGGTCTCAGGATTTTAGGAAGATCATTCAACATATTGTGCTTAATGGCGCTTCTTGCCAGCATCACGGTTTTAATTCCTTTCATTCGGTCGTTTACCACACTGAAAACTTCATCTACCAGATCTTCAGTAGCTACCGAAGGATCATAAAAAACCTCTTCAGCCTTTTTTCTGATATAGGAACGGTCGTTTTTTCTTGGAAAGCTGTCGCCAAAAGCTCTTTCATACAAACCGGAGCTTCCTGTTAAGACAAGATTCTGAACCAAGTCAGGTCTTGCCAAAGTTAATATTAAACCTACATGACCACCCATAGAATTACCTACAATAGTAACCGGCTTGCCAATATTGGTTTCGATAAATTTGATTACATATTTTGCAATCGTTGTGAGATTGGTATTGAGTACCGGCAAATCGTAAATAGGAAGTTGAGGCACATAAACCTTAAAGCCTCTTTCTGAAAAAAAACTCACCATTTTATCAAAATTACTCAATCCACCCATTAACCCGTGCAAAAGCACAAGAGGGTGACCTTCTCCAGCTTCTATAAAGTTATATTTCTTTTCTTTTTTTGTACTAAATCTCATAATGCCTGTCTAAGCCTTGCAAAAATACAAATTAAACACCAAAAACTTTTTGATATAACTAATATAAACTAAAAATAATATATGAAGCGTATTGTTATGGGATTTTTTATAAATCTTTTTGCTATGCTCCAAATATGAGAAGCTTAATAAATCCTAGAAATATATTATCTCACTGATAATCAACAATTATTGAAACTTATTAACATTAAGTCAAAAAGTGGGAAAAAGTGGGAGGATTTGGAAAAATATTTATAATTTTGTCCCAAATGAGAAATTTCATTGGAACATATGAGTGCAAAATAGACGACAAAGGTCGCCTTAAAGTGCCTTCATCTCTTATAAAGCAGATGGAGAATTTTGAGGATAAAACCTTTGTGGTAAAGCGTTCTGTGTTTCAACCGTGTCTTGAAGTTTACCCTATGAAAGCATGGGATAAACTGATGGATAAGATTAATAAACTGAATAGATTCATCAAAAAAAATGCAGATTTTATAAGAATGTTTACCGCTGGAGTAAAGACCGTTGAGCTCGATACCGCCGGAAGACTTCAGATTTCTAAAGATCTTACCCACTTTGCAAATCTTACGAAAGATATCGTGGTGACAAGTGCGGGAGAGCTTTTTGAAATTTGGGATAAAGAAGCATACGAAAAAGTAATTGCAACCAACGAAGATGATTTTGCAAATCTTGCAGAAGATGTGATGGGTGCTTTTGATGAAGAATAATTAATAAACACAAATACAGCATGTATCACAACCCCGTTTTATTGAAGCAAAGTGTGGATGATTTGGTGACTGATCCAGACGGAATTTATGTGGACTGCACATTTGGCGGTGGCGGACATTCACGCGAGATTGTAAGCAGACTTTCTGAAAAAGGAAAGTTATATGCATTTGACCAGGATCTTGATGCGCTCAAAAATAATATTGAAGACCCGAAATTTACTTTAATCAACCAAAACTTCAGATTTCTTGAAAACTCCCTTTTAATGTATGGTGTTTCTCAGGTTGACGGAATTTTAGCTGATCTTGGAGTTTCTTCTCACCAGTTTGATGAGGCAGAGAGAGGTTTTTCCACAAGAAGTAATGCGCCGCTTGATATGAGAATGAATGTCATGCAGAGCCTTGATGCCAAAAAGGTCATCAATGAGTATGACGAAGAAGCTTTGGCAGATATTTTTTATTATTATGGTGAATTGAGAGAGGCGAGAAAATTAGCTCGTGATATTGTTCATCATAGAAAAACTAAAACAATAGAAACCACAGAAGATCTGAAAAAACTTTTCAGCTATCTTCCGCCGCATAAAGTGAATAAATTTTATGCACAGTTGTTTCAGGCAATAAGAATTGAGGTAAATCAGGAACTTGATGTTCTGAAAGAAATGCTGGTTCAGTCTTACAATATTCTAAAACCGGGAGGAAGATTAGTCGTTATTTCTTATCACTCTCTGGAAGACCGTCTGGTAAAAAGATTTCTGAAAAACGGAATGTTTGAAGGTGAGCCGCAACGTGATATCTACGGAAATTACGAAAAAGCATTTGAATTGGTGAAGAGCAAAGCAATTATTCCTGATGACAAGGAAATTGAAGAGAACTCAAGAGCCAGAAGTGCTAAAATGAGAACAGGAATCAAGGTTTAATGGTGAATGAGTGAATTGTTAATCGTGAATTTTAAAATTGACAATTGACCACAAAGTGAATTCACTGCAAAGCAAAATTGACAAATAATATTTAAAAATAAACCAGACAAAGTCTGTGGCAAAAAGAACAACATACAAACCTCAGAAGAAGCTCACTTTTATAGACATTATAAAAGGAAACTTTCTGAACCGTGATGAAATAAAAGTTCATTACAAGTTTTTCCTGTTGTTGTTTGTTTTGATGATGGCGATGATTTACAGCAATCATTTAGTCAATAAAAAAATAAAAATTGTTAATGCTTTAAAAGAAGAAACAGAAGAATACAAATCCAGAAATGCTTACGCACAAAGTAAGCTGATAAAAGTAAAAATGGAGTCTGAGCTGGGCAAGGAAGTCGCCGCAGATTCATTAATGACTTTGGAAAGTCACCCGCACAAATTGTTAATAAAATTAGACAGTAGTGATGCAAAAACAAAATGATTACGATAATAAAAGAAAGAAGACATTGCGATGGGGTTACCTTTTCGCAACTGTTGCTTTATGCGTATTTGTGATGTTTTTGGCGAGAATCGTTATTCTTCAGAACACCAATGTTCAGGAAATTAAAGACGATTACATCAACAATAATTATCGTACTGCCACTCTGAAAGCTGCTCGTGGAAATTTATTTGCTTCAGACGGATCAATTTTGGCAACAACGGTAATGCGTTATGACATTTATCTCGATTTTAAAACGATAAAAGATACGGTTTACAGCAATAATATTGGTGCGCTTACTGATTCTTTAAGCAAAATGTTCGGCAAATCGAGAGCAGATTTCAGAAAAAGATTTGATGAGCAGAAAAAGAATAAAAATCAATATTATTCTTTAGTAAGAGGGTTAGATTTTGACCAATATGACAGAATCAGAAAGTTTCCAATTTTTAAGAGAGGAAAAAACAAAGGTGGATTCATTGTTGACAGAAATTATAAACGTGAGTTGGCTACTTCAGAAATCGGTTCCGGAACAATAGGAATTGATAACGGCGTTGCAAAAGCAGGTCTTGAAGGAGCATTTTCAAAATACCTTACAGGCATCGACGGAAGCAGATTAGAGCAAAGGGTAAATTCTTCTCAATGGAAACCAATTGATTACTGGAAAGTAAGTGAGCCGGTTGACGGACAGGATGTTTATACGACTTTAGATCTTAGAATTCAGGATATTGCCCATTCAGCATTGCAAAAACAGCTCGTAAATTTTGAAGCAAAACACGGAACGGTTATCGTAATGGAAGTAGAAACCGGGAAAGTAAGAGCTATGGTAAATCTTCGGAAAAATGATGAAGGGAATTATGTGGATGCTTATAACTATGCTATTAAAGACAATATAGAACCGGGTTCAACCTTTAAAGTAGTTTCGCTTTTGGCAGCAATGGACGATGGTTTTATTGATGAAAATACAACGGTAGACGTAGGAAATGGAGTTTGGGTTTATGCAAAGCAAAGAATTTCTGATGGTCACGGTGGCGGAACTTACGATATTTCCGATGTTTTGGCTAAATCCAGCAACGTGGGAACGGCAAAGCTTATTACAAAATATTATGCAGATAAGCCTGAAATCTTCTTAGATCATTTAAGAAGATGGAAATTATTTGATAAAATGGATATCGAGCTTCCGGGAATTACAAAGCCAAACAATCTTACGCCTCAAAACAAAAGATGGAATGCAGGAGCTTTGGCTTCTATCGGTTTTGGTTACGGCACAAATATCAATATTCTGCAGTTAGCGACTTTCTATAATGGCGTTGCCAATAATGGTAAAATGGTAAAACCTCTTTTCATCGACAAGATCATGCAAAACGGGAAGGTTACTTTTGAAGCCCAGACTCAGGTCATGGTTAAAAAAATGGCATCTGAAAAAGCAATTAAAATGATGACCGATGCTTTAACAAAAGCCGTGGAAAAGGGAACCGGAAGAAGTATTTTCACACCCAACTTAAAGATGGCAGGAAAAACCGGAACCGCAAGATTTGAATATTGGCTTCCCGGTCCAATGAAATACAGATCTTCATTTGCAGGATTTTATCCGGCAGATAATCCGAAATATACATGTTATGTGATGATCAGTGAACCGAACACGGCAAAAGGGTTTTACGGAGGAACGGTTTCAGCGCCTGTTTTTAAAGAAATTGCAGGGAAAACTTTCTTGAAAACCCCTCAAAATATCGAAAAAGAAATGCTGGTTGATAAAAAGGTGAACCTTAATAAAATGGTTGAACCCAATGTAAAAGTAGTGGTCAGCAATAAAAAAATGCCAAGCGTAGTTGGGTTGATCGGTAAAAATGTTATTCCGCAATTGGAAAATTTAGGGTATCGGGTAGACTTTAAAGGAGTGGGAAGAATCAGGGAACAATTTCCGCTCGAAGGCACTACGATCAGCAAAAACCAGAGAATTTATTTGTCTCTGCAGAATTAAAATAAAAGAAAAGAGTCCTGAAAGGACGATTTAAAAAAGGATAGGATGCAATCCTATCAGAAAAATAAAAAATAAAAAGCATCAGCAATGCAATTAGTTGAATTATTAAACAGAATTCCGGTTTTAGAAAGTCATGGTGAAAACGACCGTGAAGTTTCCGCTTTGGTTTTCGACAGCAGAAAAGTTTCGGAAAATTCACTGTATATCGCAGTGAAAGGAACGGTTGCAGACGGACATTCATTTATTGTATCATCGATTGAGAAAGGTGCAAAAACTATTGTTTGCGAAGATTTACCGGAGAATTTAGATGAAAATATTACTTACATCAAAGTAAAAGATTCATCAAAAACTTTAGGGCAATTAGCTTCTAATTTCTATGGAAATCCTTCTGAAAAATTAAAATTAATCGGAGTTACTGGAACCAACGGAAAAACTTCTGTTTCAACTTTGTTGTTCGATGTTTTTAAAAATTTAGGCTATAAATCGGCTTTGCTTTCAACGGTTGAAATCAGAATCGGGGACGAAATAATTCCTGCAACACATACAACTCCGGATGTGATTACGATTAATCAGATTTTGGCTAAAGCGGTTGAGTCGGGATGCGAGTTTGCCTTCATGGAAGTAAGCTCACACGGAATTTCTCAGAACAGAACTGAAGGTTTGCACTTTAAAGTTGCCGGGTTTACCAATCTTACCCACGATCATTTGGATTATCATAAAACGTTTGATGAATATTTAAAAACGAAAAAAAGATTTTTTGATGAGTTAAATGAAAATGCCATTGCAATCACTAATGTTGATGATAAAAATGGAAATGTGATGTTGCAAAACACCAAAGCAAAGAAAAAATCTTACGCTTTGAAAACAATGGCAGATTATCACGGAAGAACTTTGGAAGTTGATTTTAACGGAATGCTGTTGAATTTCAACGGAAAAGAATTTTGGACAACCTTAACAGGAAAGTTCAATGTTTACAATTTGCTATTAGTTTTCGGAATTGCTGCTGAATTAGGTTTCGAGCAAGATGAAATTCTTCAGGCAATAAGTGTTCTTAAAAGAGTTTCAGGAAGGTTTGAAACCTTCAAATCCGACGGCGGAATTTTCTTCATCGTAGATTACGCACACACTCCGGATGCGCTTGAAAATGTTTTAGACAGCATCAATGACATCAGAACGAAAAATGAAAGATTAATCACGGTTTTCGGTTGTGGAGGCGACAGAGATCACTCAAAAAGACCTGAAATGGGGAATATTGCCACCAAAAAATCAACTTTGGCAATCATCACTTCAGACAATCCGCGGACGGAAGATCCGGCTGTAATTATTAAGGAAATTGAAGCAGGTGTTGAGCCACAAAATTTCAGCAAGTACACTTCAATTCCAGACAGAAGAGAAGCAATAAAAATGGCAATAAAATTTGCCGAACCGAAAGACATCATTCTCGTTGCCGGAAAAGGCCACGAAAATTATCAGGAAATCAATGGTGTAAAACATCATTTTGATGACAAGGAAGTAATTAATGAGCTTTGGAAGCTGATGAGTAAATAGATTGTGAATTGAAAGATTTAATTCATTTAAGAATTTAAAAATTAAAAGATGACAAAAAATTTCGAAGATTTTCCTGTTTATCTGAAAAGTTTAGAATTAATTGAAAAAGTCTATCAATTTCTAAAATCGAAGGATTTAGAAAAAGAATTTGAATTTGATAATCAAATTAAAAGAGCCGGATTTTCAATATCAAATAATATTGCGGAAGGCTCAGAATATAATAATAACAAACAGTTTATTAAATATTTGAAAATTGCAAAAGGCAGTTGTGCCGAAGTTAAAAGTATGATGATTGTAAGTAAGAAATTGAAATTGGGAGAAGAAGTTTTAGCAGATGAAATAATTAATCTGTCCAGAGAAGTCTCTTCTAACATTTCAAATTTTATTAAATATTTGAATGCAAATATTGAAAAACCACAATCTTAAAATCTTTAAATAAATTAAATTTTTAAATCCGAAAGAATGCTATACTATCTATACGAATATCTAAACAGTCAAGGCATCCACATTCCTGGAATGGGAATGTTGAGGTACATTTCGTTCCGTGCAGGAATGGCGGTTTTGCTTTCATTAACGATTGCTTTGGTCTACGGTAAAACAATTATCAATTACCTGAGAGGGAAGCAAATGGGCGAATTGGTGCGTGATTTGGGATTAGACGGACAAAAACAAAAAGAGGGAACTCCCACAATGGGAGGTCTTATCATTATTTTGGCGACCATTATTCCGGTTTTGCTGTTTACGAGAATCACCAATATTTATATTGTTCTTCTTATCGTTACGGTGATTTGGATGGGAGCAATTGGTTTCCTGGATGATTATTTAAAAAAGATTAAAAAAAATAAAGACGGATTAAGCGGAAAATTCAAGATTGTAGGTCAGGTTGGTTTAGGGCTAATTATCGGAGTGACAATGTATTTCCATCCTGAAGTGACGGTTAAAAGAAAATATGCAGATGCAAAAGTAGTCAACAGAAATAATGTTGAACAAAACTTTATGCCGACCGAAAAAATCACCGTTTCTACCGTTCCGTTTACCAAAAATAATGAGTTTGATTACAGCGGAATATTATTCTGGATGGATGATGCCGAAGCGCACGAATGGGCTTGGATAGTTTTTATTCCCATCGTAATCTTTATTGTTACAGCGGTTTCCAACGGAGCCAATATTACCGACGGAATCGATGGTTTGGCGGCAGGAACAAGCACGATTATTCTTTTGGCTCTTGCTTTTTTTGCCTACGTTTCCGGAAACATCATTTTTGCAGATTATCTCAATATTATGTTCCTTCCGAATATGGGTGAAACCACGATTTTTGCCGTCGCCATGGTCGGTGCGGTAATAGGATTTTTTTGGTACAATACGTATCCGGCACAGGTTTTTATGGGCGATACGGGAAGTTTAATGTTGGGAGGTGTCATTGCCGTTTTGGCGGTTATTTTAAGAAAAGAATTAATGATTCCTGTGCTTTGCGGAATTTTCTTAATTGAAAACATTTCAGTGATGCTTCAGGTGGTTGTCTTCAAATACAGGAAAAGAAAATTTGGGCTGGAATATGCTCAAAATAATAGATTGTTTAAAATGTCTCCGCTTCATCATCATTATCAGAAAGACGGTTTCCACGAAAGTAAAATCGTTAACAGGATGATTATCATTGGGGTTATGTTGGCAATTGTGTGTCTCATTACATTGAAGATGAGATAAATGAAATTGAGATATTCAGAAATTAGGAGATTTAGAAATTAGAATCCTCTTAATCTCTTAATCTCTTAATCTTTTAATTTTAATTAAATGAAAATAGTTGTTTTAGGAGGTGGCGAAAGTGGTTGTGGTGCTGCTTATTTGGCTAAGAAAAAAGGTTTGGAAGTATTTCTTTCAGACAAAGGAGCAATTAAGGATCACTACAAACAATTTTTGACGGAAAATGACATTGAGTTTGAAGAGGAAAATCACGATGAGGAAAGAATTCTCAATGCTGACTGGATTGTAAAAAGCCCGGGAATTCCGAAAAAAGCTGAAATGATTAATAAAATTCATGAGAAAGGAATCAGGCTTTCCTCTGAAATTGAATTTGCTTCGGAATTTACAGATGCAAAAATCATTGCTATTACAGGAAGCAACGGAAAAACAACGACAACGTCTTTGATCTATTATATCCTGAAAAATGACGGATTGAATGTAGGTTTAGGCGGAAACATCGGTTACAGCTTTGCAAAGCAGGTTGCTGATGAAAACCATGAATATTATGTTTTGGAGGTAAGTTCTTTCCAGTTGGATGATATTCAGAACTTCAGGCCGTATATTTCTTTACTGTTGAATTTGTCGAAGGATCATTTGGATCAGTACAATTACAACTATGAAGAATATGCTTTGGCAAAATTCAGAATAGCTGAAAATCAGGAGAATGATAACTTTTTCATCTACAATAAAGATGATGAAATGAGCAAAAATATTCTTGAAAAATTTGAAATTAAAGCGAAAATGATTCCTTTTTCAACCAAAGAAAAATTGTCTGAAGGAGGTTTTGTAGAAGGAGATAAAATTGTGGTAAAACTGAAAGACGAGTTCTCAATGAAAGTTGATGAATTGTCTTTATTGGGAAATCACAATGTAGCCAACAGTTTAGCGGCTTCAATTGCCGGTAAAATATTGGAAATCAATAATGAAAGCATCAGGAATTCATTGATGACCTTTCAGGCAGTTGAGCACAGATTGGAACTTGTTACTGAAATCGAAGGTGTAAAATACATCAACGACAGCAAAGCAACCAATGTAAATGCAACTTATTATGCCTTAGAAAGCATGAAAAATCCGACAGTTTGGATTGTCGGAGGATTGGATAAAGGAAATGACTATACCGAAATTGAAGATTTAGTTAAAAGAAAAGTAAAGGCAATAGTTTGTTTAGGAATTGATAATCAGAAAATTATTGATTTCTTTAAAAACAAAAAAGAACTGATATACAGCACTTCAAGCATGGAAAAAGCAGTGGAAACTGCAAAATCACTGGTAAAAAGCGGCGATACGGTTTTACTTTCTCCTTGTTGCGCAAGTTTTGATCTTTTCAAAAGCTATGAAGACAGAGGAAAGCAGTTTAAAGTGCAGGTACTAAAATAATTGTAAAATGTAAAAAGTATTAATGTATAAAGATTTTTAGCATCATGAATACATTTTACATAAATACATGAATACGGAACGTATGAACGAACAGAATACAGAAAGCAGATTTGAATTTCTAAAGGGCGATAAAGTACTTTGGATGGTCATTCTTGTGATCTCCATTTTCTCTATTTTCCCGGTGTATTCTGCAAGTTCAAACTTAGAATATATTGTTAACAACGGAACTACAACCGGTCACGTGATGAAACACATGTTCTTTGTAGTTTTAGGATTGGCAATTATGAGAATTGTTGGAACAGTGAAGTACGAATACATGGGAAAACTCAGCAGTATTATGTTGGGTTTAATGATTATTTTGCTGATTGTCACAATGTTTACTGGGCAAACTATTGACGGAGCGAGTGCTTCAAGATGGCTTAAAATTCCGGGAACACCGATCTCGTTTCAGCCTTCGTCTTTTGCTTTTTTAGTGTTAATTATTTATCTGTGCAGATATTTAACCAAGAAAATAACAAGAGAAAGACTTCCGATTGAGAATGTAATGTACATTTTCGGGCCAATTTTACTGGTTTTCGTATTGGTCGCAAAAGATAACGGTTCGACAGCGTTGATGATTTTAATGGTTTCAGTTATTGTTTTGGTTATCGGACAACTTCACTGGAAATACATTGCAGGATTTATTTCTACATCATTCGTTGCTATTGTTTTGTTTTTATTGATTGCTTTAAATACCAATTTAATTGGTGGAAACCGTGTTCATACATGGATGAGCCGTATCGAAACCTTTACGTCAAGCAAAGCAAAAACGGCTGATGTTGATGATGAAAGTGTAAAAGCTAAAAATTATCAGGTAATGCAGGCAAAAGCCGCCATCGTTCACGGTGGAATTACCGGAATGGGACCAGGAAAATCTGCTTTAAAACAAATGCTTCCGCAATCTGCATCTGATTTTATTTTTGCAGTAATTGTTGAAGAATATGGCTTGATAGGAGCTGGATTTTTAATTAGTATGTATCTGATTATGATTGTCCGAATCGTCATGATTGCGAGTAAAATGCCCGCGTTTTTCGGTTCGTTGCTCGTTCTCAGTCTCGGGGTGATGATTTTTATTCAGTTGGCAGTAAATATTGCGGTTGCAGTGAATCTGATTCCGGTAACAGGACAGCCATTGCCGCTGATAAGTTATGGTGGAACAYCCATGTTGGTAACATACATCCAGCTTGGAATTATTTTAAATATAAGCTCAAGAATTCAGATTTATGATGAAGAAGGAATGGGCAAAAAACAAAGCATTGCCGAAATAAATGACATTGCATAAATATAAATGATGGATGATAATTTATAATGATTTCATATCGCTTATCAATCATCATTTATCAATAATAAAAAGTATGAACAAAAAACTAAAAGTATTGTTATCAGGCGGCGGAACAGGAGGACACATCTTCCCGGCAATCGCTATTGCAGACGAAATCAAGAAAAGATTTCCTGATGCAGAGTTTTTGTTCATCGGAGCCAACGGAAAAATGGAAATGGAAAAAGTTCCGCAAGCTGGCTATAAAATAGAAGGATTAAACATTGCAGGTTTCGACAGAGGAAATTTGCTTAAAAATATTGGCTTGCCGTTCAAGCTTATTTCGAGTTTGCTTAAAGCTAAAAAAATTATAAAAGAATTTCAACCTGATTTTGCGGTGGGAACAGGTGGTTTTGCAAGCGGACCGGCTTTGTTTATGGCTGCAAAAATGGGAATTCCGACTTTTATTCAGGAGCAAAATTCTCTTCCCGGAAAAACCAACACAGCAAACGGAAAGAAAGCAAAAGCAGTATTTACCGCTTATCCGGATATGGAGAAATTTTTTCCACATTCGAAAGTTTTTTTCCTTGGAAATCCGATCCGTGAAAACATCATTTCAGGAATGCAGGAAACTTCTTCAGCTAAAGAAAAATTAGGTTTAGATCAAAATAAGTTGACCATTTTATCGGTTGGCGGTTCTTTAGGCTCAAGAACATTAAATAACGGCTGGAAAGAAAATTTAGAGAACCTGAAAGAAAAAGGATATCAATTGATCTGGCAAACCGGAAAATTGGATTACAAAGAAATTGTTGATAGTTGTCAGTTGTCAGTTGATGGAAATAGCCAACAACCAACAACCAACAACCAAATCCAAATCAAGGAATTCATCAAAGATATGGAAACCGCCTATTCAGCAGCTGATGTGATCGTTTCCAGAGCGGGAGCGATTGCTATTTCAGAATTGGCAGTAGCGCAGAAGCCTGTTTTGTTGATCCCTTTTCCATTTGCGGCGGAAGATCATCAAACTAAAAATGCAATGAATCTGGTTGAAAAAAATGCAGCCAGAATGGTGAAAGATTCYGAAATGCAGGAGAAATTCTGGAATACGCTTTCAGAAATCTGCGAAAATGAAAATGTAAGAAAAGAAATGTCTGAAAATCTGAAATATTTTGCCAAACCTAATGCGGCAAAAGAGATTGTAGACGAAATTTTTAAAATAATTAGATAAGATAAATATGAAATGTTTGTCATTCTGAACGAAACGCAGTGAAGTGAAGAATCTAATATTAAGATTCCTCGTTCCTCGGAATGACAAAATGAAATTTTTAAATAATTAAATAGAGATAAAGACGAATGAGTTTTTTGAAATGAATTTCAAATCTCAAACTTCAAATCTCAAATAAAATAAAATGAACAATTTAAAAACATATCAGAATTTTTACTTCGTTGGAATCGGAGGTATCGGCATGAGTGCTTTGGCAAGGTATTTCCATGCTTCGGGCAAGAATGTTTTGGGCTATGATAAAACCAACACCAAGCTTACTGAGAATCTGATGAATGAGGGAATTGATATTGTTTTTGAAGACGTCATTGATGAAAAAATCACTTCGCTACAGAAAGAAAATACATTGATAATCTACACTCCGGCTATTAAAAAGTTGGGCATTCTGGATTATTTTAATGAAAATCAGTTTGAAGTTTTAAAAAGAGCAAAAGTTTTAGGTTTAATCACCGAAAACACAGACTGCATCGCAGTTGCAGGAACGCATGGTAAGACAACAACATCTACTTTGGTTTCGCATCTGTGTAAAGAAGCAGATTTACCGTTTTCATGCTTTTTAGGAGGGATTTCTGAGAATTTTAAATCAAATTTTCTTTACAATGGTTCGCAATATTCTGTGGTGGAAGCTGATGAATACGACAGAAGTTTCCTGAACCTTTCTCCGGATTGGGCAGTCATAACTTCTACTGATGCCGATCATTTGGATATTTACGGAGATAAAAATACGATTGAAGAAGGTTTCAGACAGTTTGCAGCTTTAGTTCCAAATGATAAACAACTTTTTGTAAGAAAAGGAATTGAAATTGGGAGACCGCACATTACGTATGCAGTCAACGAAGAAGCTGATTATTACTCAGATAATCTTCGGATGGAGCATGATAAAATCTACTTTGATTTTCATACACCCACAGAAACAATTAAAGATTTTGTATGGGAAATCCCCGGAATTCACAATGTGGAAAATGCAACGGTTGCAATTGCAATTCTTCACAATTTGGGAGTTGATTTTGAAACTTTAAAGAAGGCAATTGCCAATTTTAAAGGAATTAAAAGAAGATATACAAAGCATACTTATAAAAGCGGTAAAATTTATATCGACGATTATGCGCATCATCCAACGGAAATTAATGCGGTTGTCGGTTCGATAAAAACATTTTATCCGGATAAAAAATTATTGGTGGTTTTCCAGCCGCATTTATTCAGCAGAACGAGAGATTTTGCTGATGGATTTGCAGAAAGTTTAAATAATTCTGAAGAACTTATTCTGCTGGATATTTACCCAGCAAGAGAGCTTCAGGAAAATTTTGAAGGCATCACTTCAGATTGGTTATTAGAAAAAATAGCATTAGAAAAAAAAGAAGTTTCAACATTGAATGAAGCTTTCAGTAAAATAAAAGAAAAAGAATTTGACATTTTGCTTACAGTCGGCGCAGGAAATATAGACACACTGTACGACCCGATTTGTGAGTGGCTTGCAAAAAGAATAATTAAAAATTAATAATTAAAAAAACAGTTTGAAATGTCTAAAATCTAACATCTGAAATCTGTTATCTAAAAAAAATGAAAAACAAGTACAGAATTTTAAAAATTGCCATCACAGTGATCATTCTTGGTTTTCTGCTGAGCTTCTCGTTGAAGAAATTCAGTGGTCAGAAGATTACGGACAATAAAATTTCTGTAAAAATGAATGAGAAAACTCCGGTTTATTTCATTGATGAAAAAGATATCCGAGAGATTGTCAATAAAGAAAATCCGTCAAGGAAAGTTGGAGATTTAAACATTCCGGAACTGGAAAAGAAGATCAATTCGCTTCCGGCGGTTGACAGCGCCAATGTTTATTTAAATTTAAATGGAAAACTGAATTTAGATATCAAACAAAGAGTTCCTGTTTTCAGGCTGAATTATAAAGGGAAAGATTTTTATGTGGATGAAAAAGGGACAGAATTTCCGATTTCAAAAACGTATTCACATCCCTGCATGTTGGTGACAGGTGATGTAAAAAAAGATGAATACGAAAAGCTTGCTGAATTGGTTGATAAGATTGACAAAGATGATTTCAGCAAAAAATATTTTATCGGAATCTCAAAATATAAAGACAGCTACAATCTTCTCACCAGCGAAGGAAATTATAAAGTAGAGATTGGAGATTTAGATAATATTGAATTAAAAGTAAAAGGTTTTAAAACTTTTGTAGAGAAATACTTGGTTTATCAGGATCCTCAGAAGTACAGCATGGTTTCTGTAAAATACCAGAATCAGATTGTAACAACACTGAATCCTTATTTTAAAGAAAATGACAGTATTTTAAAAGCTAGTCATAAAGATTTGATAAAAGCTCCGGTTGCGGTAGTAAAAAAAGCGAGTTCTACTTCTTTAAAACCGAAAGAAAATACAAAACAAAAAGCTGTAGTCAAACCACAGGAGAAAAAGAAAACTCCGGAAAAGAAACCGGCAGCAAAACCAAAAGCAAAGGTTAAAATAGAATAAAGAAGAGTCCTGAAAGGACGATTTAGCAAAGGATAGGATAAAATCCTATCAAAATAAAAATAGGTAAAATCCTATAGAATTAAATAAGTAATTAAATCAAATCGATATACACAATGGAAAATCAAGAGTATTCAGTAGGTCTTGACATCGGGACAACCAAGATTGTCGCCATTGTCGGAAGGAGAAATGCACATGGGAAGATAGAAATTCTCGGTGTTGGGAAGGCAAAAAGTCTCGGAGTTCATAAAGGAATTGTGAATAATATTTCACAAACCATTAACTCTATTAAAGCAGCTGTGTCAGAAGCACAGTCAAGCGCAGGAGTTCCCATTCATAAAGTCACTGTAGGTATTGCAGGAAAGCACATTCGCTCACTGCAGCATTCAGATTACATTATGCGTGAAAATCCCGACAGATTCATCACAGATGATGATATTGAAGCATTAAAAGATCAGGTAAAAAAGCTTGTTATGCTTCCCGGGGAAGAAATTATTCATGTTCTTCCGCAGGAATATAAGGTTGATTCTGAAGGAGAAATTCAGGAGCCTGTCGGAATGCACGGAAAACGTCTGGAAGCCAATTTCCATGTTGTTGTAGGACAAATGGGAAGCATCAGAAACATCGCAAGATGTGTAAGAGAAGCAGGTTTGGAGATGGAGGCACTTACTTTGGAGCCTTTAGCATCTTCTGAAGCTGTTTTGACTAAAGAAGAAAAAGAAGCAGGAGTAGCCATCGTAGACATCGGTGGGGGTACTACAGATATTGCTATTTTTAAAGATAATATCATCCGTCATACCTGCGTCATCCCTTACGGAGGCGGAATTATTACGGAAGACATCAAAGAAGGCTGTTCAATTATAGAAAAGCACGCCGAGCAATTAAAGGTTAAGTTCGGTTCTGCAGTTCCTGAATTGGAAAAAGACAGCACGTTTGTAACCATTCCGGGACTTCACGGAAGACCGGATAAAGAGATCTCTTTGAAAACTTTAGCACAGATTATCAATGCGAGAGTTGAGGAAATTCTTGAAATGGTCAACACCGAATTAAAAGCTTACGGAGCTTTCGAACAAAAGAAAAAACTGATTGCAGGAATTGTATTGACAGGGGGTGGTTCAAATTTAAAACATCTTCGTCAGCTCGCCAATTATACGACAGGTTTCGACAGCAGAATTGGTTTTGCGAATGAATATATTGCAAACGATAAAAACCAATACCTGAAAGGACCGGAATTTGCAACCTCTATTGGTCTCCTGATGGAAAGTTTAAAAATCAGAGATAAAAAAACGGCTGCTGTAGAAGAGAAAGTTGAAATTGAAGCTGAAACTAAAGTTGAGCAGAAAGATTTGCCAACTAATAGTGCAGAAATTCAAAATCAGGATGCTCCGCAAATAGAAGAAGAGCCTAAAGCACCGATACAAACATCAAGACCTTCTAAACCAACTTTCGGACAGTCGCTGATGGAAAAAGTGAAAAAATTCTTTGAAGAAGTAGAATAAATATAAATGATAAATCATAATTGATAGCAATATATCGATTATCATTTATCAATGATCAATTATAAAAATATAGTTATGGAAAATATAGGCACACAAGGATTTTCATTTGATCTGCCAAAAGGAAATTCTTCGATCATCAAAGTTATCGGTGTTGGTGGCGGTGGAAACAACGCCCTAAAACACATGTACGAAAAAGGTATTCATGGGGTAGATTTCGTGATCTGCAATACCGATGCGCAGACTTTAGATAACAATCCGGTTTCAAACAAAGTTCAGTTGGGAGTTACCATTACTGAAGGTCTTGGAGCGGGTGCAGATCCTGAAGTTGGTGAAAAAGCTGCGATCGAAAGTATCGAAGATATCAAAGCAGCGATGGGACAAAACACCAAAATGGTTTTCATCACGGCAGGAATGGGTGGTGGTACTGGAACAGGTGCAGCTCCTGTTATTGCTAAAGTTGCCAAAGATATGGGGATTCTTACGGTAGGTATTGTTACCGTTCCTTTCAGTTTTGAAGGGAAAAGAAGGCTTGATCAGGCAGAATTGGGACTTGATAAACTAAGAAATAATGTTGATTCATTAATTGTGATCAACAATGATAAATTAAGACAGCAATTTGGTAACCTTGGTTTCAAGCAAGGGTTCTCAAAAGCAGATGAAGTTTTAACCAACGCAGCAAAAGGAATGGCGGAAGTTATTACCGGTTACTTTGATGTAAACATCGACTTTAGAGATGCTAAATCTGTGCTTCAGAATTCAGGTACGGCATTGATGTCTACAGGAATGGCTTCTGGTGAAAACAAAGCTGAAGAAGCTGTTAAAAAAGCATTAGATTCTCCGTTATTGAACGACAACAAAATTACAGGCGCAAGAAACGTACTATTGTTGATCAGAAGTGGCGCAGAAGAAGCTACGATGGACGAAATCGGAATCATCATGGATTATATCCAGAAAGAAGCAGGTCATACTGCCGATATTATTTTTGGAGTTGGTGCTGATGAAGAATTAGGCGATTCAGTAAGTGTATTGGTGATTGCTACCGGTTTTTCTAATGATAATCAAAAATTTTCAGGACCTACTGAAAAAATCAGAATTGGTTTAAATGATGCTTTGGAAACTCCGAAAGCTTCTCCTTTCAAAACAAGAGATGAGAGAGAAATGTCTCCTGAACAGGGATATGATTTCGGAGGTAAAAATCTCTTCAGATTAGATGATGAAGACCAGGATACGCCACAGTTTAAAATGTCGTCTTCTGAAAAAAAAATGACTATTGAGGAAGAAGAGATAAAAACAGAAATAAAGTTCTCTGATAGAGAGGAAGATACATTAGAAAGCCCGATTCAGAGCTGGAGAAACGAAGAATCTGGTAATGATAACGATGTTAATTTATTTTCTTTCGATGATGATCCGAACGACTTAGAGATCCAGTCTTTTTCTTTCGATTTTGAAAATAAAAAAGAGGAGCCAAGAAACGATTCTTTTACACCTAACTATTCAGACGAAAAGCCTGTTGAGTTCAGCTTTACCGTAAACGAACCGATTGTTGAGCCTAAATCTGATTTCGGACAACCAAAAAATGAGTTTGAAACTTTTACCCAAACCGTAGAAGAAATTGCTCCTAAAATTGAGAATTTTTATCAGGCTAAAGAGGAAACCAAAGAAGAAGAAAAACCTGCTGTGCAAAACAAAGCAGAAACCCAGAGACAGACAGAATCTGAGTTCACTTTTGTCAATAAGCCTGCAGATCAAGAAAGAGTAACGGAAAGAAGAAACAAGCTGAAAGAATTCAACTCCCGTTACCAGAATTTCGACAGTGTAAATGAGTTTGAATCTGTTCCGGCTTTCAAGAGAAAAAACATTTCAATTGACGGTTCTAATGCTTCAGACCAGAATATCAATACGTATCTCTCTGATAACAACGGAAACATGCAGATCAGAGAAAACAGATTTTTAAATAAAGACGTTGACTAAAGTAATATAACAATGTAGAAATGTACCAATGTAACAATCTTTACACAATCAATAATTGGTAAACTGTTACATTGATACATTGTTAAATTTAATAAAAATGAGTTTAGAACTTACCATAAGCGAAGCTATAAAAACAGCGATGAGAGCAAAAGACAGAGTTGCTTTAGACTCTCTCCGTGCTGTAAAATCGCAAATATTATTACTGAAAACCGAAGCTTTGGGAGCTGAAGTTTCTGAAGAGCAGGAAATTGCCATTCTTCAGAGAATGATTAAGCAGCGTAAAGATTCTTTTGAGCAGTTTACCGCTCAGGGAAGAAACGATTTGGCAGAAGTAGAAGAAGCTCAGATGAAAGTAATCGAGCAATTTTTGCCAAAACAGCTTTCGGCAGAAGAGCTGGAAGTAGAAATGAAAAACATTATCGCAGAAACCGGCGCTGAATCTTTGAAAGATTTAGGTAAGGTGATGGGAGCAGCATCAAAAAACCTAGCCGGAAAATCTGACGGAAAGAGTATTTCCGAGATGGCGAAGAAGCTGCTTTCTTAGTTGTTGGTTAATAGTTGTTTGTTGATGGATTAATGCTATCAACGATCAACCAAAACCTATCAACCAATTACAACGGATATTCAACCTTTGYATATCGATTTGATTAAAGAATCCCGAAGCATTATGTTTCGGGATTCATTTATTGTAAATCCTTTATCAATTCCATTTCAAATTTAGCAATAATATTTTAATATCAATGTGTTTTATGTAAAAAAATATTAAAATTATTGTTATATCATTATGTGTCAAGGGGTTTTCATTTTGTTTATTAAATACTTAGATAGTTTTTATAAATAGCAAACACATGTAGAAATGTTGTAAATTTGTAGACACTTAAAAAAAATAAGAAATGTATCCAACAGATTTAGTAATGCCTATGAAGGCTGAGCTTACAGATAAAGGTTTTGAAGACTTGGCAACTCCTGCTCAGGTAGAAGATGCTTTAAAGCAATCAGGAACAACTCTTTTAGTAATCAATTCTGTATGTGGTTGCGCAGCGGGAGCGGCAAGACCGGGAGTTGTTTATTCTTTAACAGGAGATAAAAAACCGGACCATTTAACGACTGTTTTTGCCGGTTATGATAAAGAAGCAGTAGAAGTGGCAAGAAAACATTTGGCGCCATTCCCTCCAAGCTCACCGTGTGTAGCACTTTTCAAAGACGGAGAATTGGTTCATATGCTTGAAAGACATCATATTGAAGGAAATCCTGCAGGAGCTATTGCAGCAAATTTACAGGCGGCTTACGACGAGTACTGCTAATCAGTCTTTTAGTATCAAAAAAAATAATATGAAAACCATTGCAAATTTTGTGATGGTTTTTTTATTTAAATCATTCGCTGAAAATTCAAATATTATTATATTTGTCTTAATGGCAACGAAAGCACTTTTCAATACGGTGGTCAATTGGTTTATCAAGCAAAGGATAGATCAGATTCAGAATTTTATGGATTATCCTATCGATACCCAGAAAGGGATCCTGTTTTCTCAGTTATTCCATGCAGAAGACACAGAATACGGTAAGAAATATGGGTTTAATTCTATTTCGAGTTATCAGGATTTTAAAAATAAAGTTCCGATTGTGACGTATGAAGAGTTTGAATCCTATGTTGAAAAAGCAAGACAGGGTTACAAAGACGTGAGCTGGCCCGGTTATATCAAGCATTTTGCAAAATCTTCGGGAACGACCAATGCCAAAAGCAAATTTATTCCTATTTCGGCAGAAAGCCTGGAATATTGCCATATGAAAGCAGGCAAAGACATGGTTTCTATTTATGCAAATAACCACCCTGAAAATCAGCTTTTTACAAATAAAAATCTACGTTTGGGCGGAAGCTCTGAATTGTATGCAGATTTCAACACAAAATTCGGCGATCTTTCGGCTATTTTAATTGATAATCTTCCTTTTTGGGTTGAAATTACCACGACTCCAAGCAAAAAAGTTTCATTGATGGGAGAGTGGGAAAGCAAGCTGAAAGCCATTGTTTCTGAAGTTAAAAATGAAGATGTAGGAAGTATTTTGGGGGTTCCAAGCTGGATGATGGTTTTGTTGCAAAGGGTTTTAAAAGAAACAGATGTAAAAAACATTTCTGAGCTTTGGCCAAATCTTGAAGTATTTTTTCACGGTGGAATAAGCTTTAAGCCTTACAGAGAGCAATATAAACCGCTTATCGGGAAAGATATTAATTATTACGAAATCTATAATGCTTCTGAAGGATTTTTCGGCATTCAGGACAGATCGAATAGTGATGAGATGCTTTTAATGCTCGATTACGGAATTTTCTATGAATTTATTCCGATGGATGAATTTCACCGTTCTAATCCTAAAGCAGTATGTCTGGAAGGCGTAGAAGTCGGGAAAAATTATGCAATGGTGATTACGACAAACGGCGGACTTTGGAGATATTTGATAGGTGATACCGTGATTTTTACTTCAACGAATCCTTTCAGAATAAAAATTACGGGCCGTACAAAGCATTATATTAATGCTTTTGGTGAAGAACTGATGATTACCAATGTGGAATCGGCATTAACGAAAGCTTGCCAGGAAACTAATTCTTCTGTAAAAGATTTTACCGGAGCTCCGATTTTTATGAAAGAAAATGAAAGCGGCGCTCACGAATGGATTTTTGAATTTAGTGAGCATCCTGAAAACCTGGATTTATTTACCGATATTTTTGACAGGCATCTGAAAAGCATTAATTCTGATTACGAAGCCAAAAGGTATAATAACAT